>PNNY01000005.1 GCA_013824485.1 Sideroxydans sp. | reverse complement strand
ACGAAGGTGACCGCCATGGTCTCACCCAGTGCGCGTCCTAGCCCCAGCATGATGCCACCGACGACACCAATCTTTGTGTAGGGCAACACGACTTTCATCATCACTTCCCAAGTGGTCGCACCTAGACCATAAGCTGACTCTTTGAGCATGGTGGGGACGACATCGAATACATCGCGCATCACAGAAGCGATGAATGGGATGACCATGATGGCCAAGATGATGCCTGCGGTCAGCATACCGATTCCCATCGGTGGGCCGGAGAAGAAGGGGCCGATGAATGGCCAAGTGCCGATATGGTCGTTCAACCAAGGCTCAACGTGGTCCGCAAACAATGGCGCGAAGACGAAAAGTCCCCACATGCCATAGATGATGCTCGGGATCCCAGCAAGCAGTTCGACTGCGATACCCAGAGGGCGACGCATCCACTGAGGAGCGAGTTGTGTCAAAAAGATAGCGATGCCTAAGCTGACCGGGATCGCGATCAATAGCGCGATGCCTGACGTGATCAGTGTGCCAACAATGGGGATGAGCGCGCCGTATTGGTCGTTGACTGGATCCCATTCGGGGCTGGTGATGAAGCCAAAACCGAAAGCATGGATCGCAGGCATGCTACCCACGACAAGCGATGCGATGATGGCAGCGAGCAGTCCAAGTACGGAGAACGCAGCAACGCGAGTCAGTGTGCGAAACAGTGAATCAAGGACTGTTTGTCGTTTATGAAGCGATTCGCGCAGAAAATTCGGCATGTTTGGGTCGGTGATTAATAAATGATACGGGGGCTAAATATCGCCCCCGCGATTGTAACTTAATACATGCAAACTACTTCCACAGTGCTTTACCTGAACTATCTTTGACTTGTTCTTTCCATGCGTCATGGATGGTGGCTTTGAGTTTGTCTGGCAGGGGAACGTAATCGAGGTCCGATGCCATCTTGTCGCCGTTAGCGTATGCCCAGTCGAAGAATTTGAGCACTTCTTTGGCGTTCTCGATCTTCTCAGGAGATTTGGGGATCAATACGAAAGTCGCGCCAGTGATGGGCCAGCTAGCTTTGCCTGGTTCGTTGGTCAGAATCTCGTAGAAGCCATTGTTCTTATCCCACTTCGCATTTGCTGCGGCAGCCTTAAAGCTGTCGTCGTTAGGCTTGACGAATTGGCCATCGCGATTCTTCAGTTGCACGTAATTCATCTTGTTCTGTAGAGCGTAGGCGTATTCCACATAACCGATGGAGTTCTTGATTGTCTGCACGAACGAAGCGACACCCTCGTTGCCTTTGCCGCCCGTACCAACGGGCCACTTAACCGCCTTGTCTGCGCCAACATCAGCTTTCCACGAGGCGCTGACTTGCGCTAGGTAGGTAGTGAAGATGAAAGTGGTACCCGAACCATCTGCGCGATGTACGACAGTGATCGCTTTGTCAGGCAAGGCAAGGCCGGCGTTATCAGCAACGATGCGTGAGTCGTTCCACTTAGTGATCTTTCCTTGATAGATATCGGCTAATACATCGCTGCTCAACTTCAGTGTTCCTGCAGCAACAGTCCCTAGGTTGACGACAGGGACAACGCCACCGATGACGGTTGGGAATTGGGTGAGACCGCTCTTGGCAAGCTCTTCAGGGCGGAGAGGCGCATCGGAGGCACCGAAATCGACAGTCTTGGCTTGAATCTGTTTGATGCCGCCGCCAGAGCCAATGGATTGGTAATTCATGCCTGCACCGGTCTTCGCTTTATATGCCTCAGCCCATTTTGCATAGATGGGGTAGGGGAATGTCGCACCAGCGCCCGTGATATCAGTCGCTAATGCGATCGGGGATGCCACTAAAGTGGCGGACAGTATTGCGATGCGCAGAATCGAATTCATCTTATTCATGACTTACTTTCCTCCATTGTGTTGCTGTTGAGTAGCCAACTTGCATGACCTAAAAACTAGCGGGGTGCATCGTATTCGATGATTGTTACGTAATTATTACACAGTCGTAATATTTGATACCCAGCCTGAATAATCGTTAACTTCACTCAACCATTATGGATGAGTATTCCAAGCGTTGGATTGACCGAGGCGCGTTTCATCGTTACTATCGCAGGCCTCAAAACGTACAAAAAGAAACCAAATGCGTCGCAAGTTAGTGGTGGGGAACTGGAAGATGTACGGCAATCTAGCGCGCAACAAGGCGTTGCTGGAAGGTGTACTGAGTGGAGTCCGTGAGTTGCGCAATGCCGATTATGGTGTTTGTGTACCTTATCCTTATTTGGCACAAGCTCAATCGATGCTGCAAGGAAGTAACATCGCTTGGGGCGCTCAAAACGTAAGTCAGAACGAGCAAGGTGCTTTTACCGGTGCAGTGGCGGCAGGTATGTTGACCGACTTCGGTTGTCGTTATGTCATCATTGGGCACTCTGAGCGTCGCGCGCTCTTCCATGAGAGTAACGATATCGCTGCTACTAAGTTCGATACAGCAATCAAGGCGGGGTTGACGCCGATCTTCTGTGTTGGCGAGACCTTGGCTGAGCGCGAGAGTGGTGTGACCGAGCAGGTGGTTGCGCGTCAGTTGGAAGTCATCCTTAATCATGTGGGTGCGCAAGCGGTAGCCAAATCGGTCATCGCTTATGAGCCAGTGTGGGCGATTGGTACCGGTAAGACAGCGACGCCAGAACAAGCGCAGGCTGTTCATGCGTTCATTCGTCAGCGTGTCGCTCAGTTGGATGCGACAGTGGCGCAAGGTTTGCAAATTTTGTACGGTGGTAGCATGAAGCCAGGTAATGCAATGGAGTTGCTGGCACAGCCGGATATAGATGGTGGTTTGATTGGTGGCGCCTCATTGGTGGCCGAAGAGTTCGTGGCGATCTGTCGCGCAGCGCAATGATTTTTTGTGGTTGGAGTCAAGTGTGGAAACAATAGTTTGGGTAGTGCATATCATCACAGCAGTGGTCTTGGTCGGATTGGTTCTGATCCAGCATGGTAAAGGTGCCGATATGGGCGCTGCGTTCGGTACGGGTTCAGCGGGTAGTCTATTTGGCTCTAGCGGTTCTGCGAATTTTTTGAGCCGTAGCACCAAGTATGCGGCGGCGATCTTTTTTGTGACGAGTTTGTCGTTGACTTACCTCTATTCCAAACCCCAACAGACTGCAGGTGTGATGGATAGGGTTGATGTGAATGCGTTGCAGAAGGACGCGCCAGTTGTTGTCGATACCTCTGACTCCAAGGCAAAAGAAATACCGAAGTAAATGAATCATGCGGAGTTGGCGGAATTGGTAGACGCGCAGCCTTGAGGTGGCTGTGTCCGAAAGGACGTGAGGGTTCGAGTCCCTTGCCCCGCACCATATATTAAGAACCAAGGCCAAGAAGGCGAAGGTCGGATAAATAAAGTAAGTTGATATTGCGAGCCTTCACAGGGAGGGGGAACTCAAATATGTTAGAGAATTATTTTCCAGTTCTTTTGTTCATAGGCATCGCATTTGTGATGGGTATCGCTCCCATCGCGTTGGGGATGTTGGTAGGCCCCAATCGTCCAGATGATAAGAAATTGTCACCATATGAGTGCGGCTTTGAGGCATTCGAGGACGCGCGCATGAAGTTCGACGTGCGTTTTTATCTTGTTGCAATCCTCTTTATTCTTTTCGATCTTGAGATCGCATTCCTCTTTCCATGGGCGATCGTCCTCAAAGAGATCGGCACCTTTGGTTTCGTTTCCATGATGGTCTTCTTGGCCATCCTTGTGGTTGGCTTTATCTACGAATGGATGAAAGGGGCCTTGGAATGGGAATAGAAGGCATTTTGGAAAAAGGCGTTGTTACTACGACTGCCGACACCATCATCAACTACGCACGTACTGGCTCGCTGTGGCCGATGACGTTCGGTTTGGCGTGCTGTGCGGTGGAGATGATGCACTTGGCGCTAGCTCGCTATGACTTGGACCGCTTTGGTGCGGGTGCTTTCCGTCCCAGCCCACGTCAATCTGACGTGATGATCGTGGCGGGAACGCTGTGTAATAAGATGGCACCAGCCTTGCGTAAGGTCTACGACCAGATGGCTGAGCCGCGTTGGGTCATCTCGATGGGGTCCTGCGCCAACGGTGGTGGTTACTATCATTACTCCTATTCTGTCGTGCGTGGCTGCGACCGTATCGTCCCTGTGGACATCTACGTTCCAGGTTGCCCTCCAACTGCTGAAGCGCTGCTCTATGGCGTGATTCAGTTGCAGAACAAGATCAAACGCACCAACACCATCGCGCGCTAATGACTATGGCTACTGACCTGAACATATTGAGTTCCAATCTGACTGAGGCGTTCGCCGACAAGGTCGTGAGTTTGGAAGAGAAGTTGGGTGAATTGACCATGGTCGTCAAAGCGGCAGACTTGCTTGGCGTCTTGACGCGTCTGCGTAACGATGCAGAGTTTAGCTTTGAAGAATTGATCGATGTGTGTGGCATTGATTACTCCACCTACGGGAGCGAGTCCTCCGAGGATGGGAAATACCTAGCGGACATCGAGCGTTCTGGCCCGCGTTTCGCTGCGGTGTATCACTTACTCTCAATCACTCATAACATCCGTTTGCGTTTGCGTGTATTCGCCGAAGATGATGGGATGCCGATGTTGGATTCTGCAATCCCTGTTTGGCCATCGGCCAACTGGTATGAGCGCGAAGCATTCGATCTCTACGGAATCATCTTTGTTGGGCACCCTGATCTGCGCCGTCTTCTGACCGACTATGGTTTTGTCGGCAATCCGTTCCGTAAAGATTTCCCTCTCTCTGGAACGGTAGAGATGCGTTACGACGCAGCGCAGCAGCGTGTGGTCTATGAACCTGTCTCTATCGAGCCGCGTGAGATCACCCCGCGTTCGCTACGGGAAGAGAATTTTGGTCGTCACTAATCGCGTATAGAAAGCTCGTTATGGCGGAAATCAAGAACTACACGATGAACTTTGGCCCGCAGCATCCTGCTGCGCACGGTGTATTGCGATTGGTGCTGGAGTTAGATGGCGAAGTGATTGAACGCGCCGATCCACACATCGGTCTGTTGCATCGCGCGACCGAGAAGCTGGCTGAGCACAAGACCTACTTGCAATCTGTCCCCTATATGGATCGCCTAGATTACGTGTCCATGATGGTCAATGAACACGCCTATGTGATGGCGATTGAGAAGATGGCGGGCATTCAAGTGCCGCTTCGCGCTCAATATATCCGCGTGATGTTCGATGAGATCACGCGTATCTTGAATCATCTATTGTGGTTGGGCGCTTCGGGTATCGACTTGGGTGCGATGACCATGTTCTTCTACACCTTCCGCGAACGTGAAGATCTGTTCGACGTGTACGAGGCGGTTTCTGGTGCACGTATGCATGCCGCTTATTACCGCCCAGGTGGTGTCTATCGTGATTTGCCCGACACGATGCCGCAATACCAGCCGAACAAGATCCGTAGTGCGGCTGATGTGAAGCGCATGAATGAGAATCGCCAAGGTTCAGTGCTGGACTTCTTGGAAGATTTCACCAACCGTTTCCCCGGTTATGTAGACGAATATGAGACTTTGCTGACGGACAACCGCATCTGGAAGCAACGTACCGTGGGTATCGGTGTCGTAACGCCTGAGCGTGCGATGGCGATGGGCTTCACTGGCCCGATGTTGCGTGGATCCGGAGTGGTTTGGGACCTGCGTAAGAAACAACCCTATGAAGTGTACGACCGAATAGATTTCGACATTCCAGTGGGTGTCGAGGGCGATTGCTACGACCGTTACCTAGTGCGTGTGGAAGAGATGCGCCAGTCCAATCGCATCATCAAGCAATGTATCGAGTGGCTACGTAAGAACCCAGGCCCTGTGATTGCGGATAGTGTCAAATTCGCTCCGCCCAAGCGTGAAGCGATGAAGCAGAACATGGAAGAGTTGATCCATCACTTCAAGTTGTTCACTGAGGGTTTCCAAGTGCCAGCGGGTGAAGCTTATGCTGCCGTGGAACATCCCAAGGGTGAGTTCGGTATCTACTTGGTTTCAGATGGCGCGAACAAGCCATATCGAATGAAGATCCGTGCGCCAGGTTTCCCACATCTGGCAGGTCTGGATGAGATGGCGCGTGGACACATGATCGCTGACGTGGTTGCCATCATCGGCACACAAGACATCGTTTTCGGGGAGATAGACCGCTGATGTTATCCCAACAAGTTACAACGCTCATCGACAAAGAGCTGAAGAAATATCCCGCTGACCAACGTCAGTCCGCTGTGATGGCGGCGTTGCGTTTCGTGCAAGATGAGAAGGGTTTGATCACACCAGATGACATGGCCGATGTTGCTGCGTATCTGGGAATGCAACAGATGGCGGTGTACGAAGTTGCCACCTTCTACCATATGTATAACCTGAAGCCGATGGGGAAGCATACGTTAACGGTATGTACCAATCTGTCTTGCACTTTGTGCGGTTCGGGCGATACGGTTGCCTATCTCGAAAAGAAACTGGGCATCAAGATGGGCGAAGTGACTGCTGACGGCAAGTTCGGTCTACGCGAAGGCGAATGCATGGGCGCATGTATCGACGCTCCCTTGCTGACACTCAACAACAAGAAGATGTGCGGCAAATTGACGACTGCAAAGATCGACAAGATATTGGCTGATCTGGAAGGGGGGAAAGCATGAGCAAACCTATCCTTCTTGTAACAGCGGCGGATGGTCTGGCTAATTTGGACAATTACGTCAAGGCGGGGGGCTATCAAGCCTTGCGCAAAGTGTTGACGGAAAAGCTGTCGCCCGAGGCGATCATCGCGGAAGTGAAAGCTTCCGGTCTGCGTGGTCGTGGCGGTGCAGGCTTCCCAACGGGGTTGAAGTGGAGCTTCATGCCACGCAACTACCAAGGCGATAAATACATCGTATGTAACTCGGACGAAGGCGAGCCAGGTACCTGCAAAGACTGGGACATCCTGCGCTACAACCCGCATGCGCTGATCGAAGGCATGGCTATCGCGGCTTACACCATCGGTGCTAAGACGGGCTACAACTACATCCACGGCGAGATTTTTGAAGCGTATGAAGTCATGGAAGCGGCCTGTGAAGATGCGCGTAAAGCTGGCTATTTGGGTAAAAACATCTTAGGTGCGGATTTCGAGTTCGATCTACACAACCACTTGGGCTACGGCGCCTATGTGTGTGGCGAAGAGACTGCGCTGTTGGAGTCGATCGAAGGCAAGAAAGGTCAGCCTCGCTTCAAGCCGCCTTTCCCTGCCAGTTTCGGTTTGTATGGCAAACCAACCACTATCAACAACACTGAGACCTTGGCCAGCATCCCTTACATCATCAGCAAGGGGGGCAAGAATTTCGCTGACATCGGCGTGGCGAACAGTGGTGGATTTAAGCTGTTCTCAGTCTCTGGTCATGTGAACAATCCGGGCAACTTTGAAGTGCCGATGGGCACGCCTTTCGCCAAGTTGCTAGAGATGGCCGGCGGTGTGCGTCACGGTCACAAACTCAAGGCGGTGATCCCGGGCGGATCTTCCATGCCTGTGTTGCCAGCTGAGATCATCATGGACGTGAACATGGATTACGATTCCTTGCAAAAAGCAGGTTCGTATCTGGGGTCTGGTGCCGTCATCGTGATGGATGACACCACCTGTATGGTGCGTGCACTCGAACGCTTGGCTTATTTCTACCATGAAGAATCTTGTGGTCAATGCACGCCTTGCCGCGAAGGTACGGGTTGGTTGTATCGCATCGTGCATCGCATCGAGAAGGGCGAGGGTAGACCCGAGGATCTCGATCTGCTGTTGGATCTGTGTGACAACATCGCGGGACGCACCATCTGTGCACTAGGCGATGCGGCTGCGTGGCCGGTGCAAGGCATGCTGAAGCATTACCGCAAAGAATTCGAATATCACATCGAGCATAAACGCTGCTTGGTATAAGGCTGACGGACGGGTGAGCAATGATCAACATCGAAATTGACGGCAAGCACATCGAAACGGAAAACGGTTCAACCGTGATCGAAGCCGCGCATAAAGCCGGCATCGCCATTCCGCATTTCTGCTACCACAAGAAACTGTCCATCGCGGCGAACTGCCGTATGTGTCTGGTACAAGTAGAGAAGGCGCCAAAGCCATTGCCTGCTTGTGCAACGCCCGTGACGGAAGGCATGAAGGTATTCACGCATTCTGATCAGGCAGTGAAAGCACAAAAAGGTGTGATGGAATTCCTGCTCATCAACCATCCGTTGGATTGCCCTATCTGCGACCAAGGCGGTGAGTGCCTGTTGCAAGATATGTCCGTTGGTTACGGTGGAGGCCATTCGCGCTATCAAGAAGAGAAGCGCATGGTGTTGAGCAAGGACATCGGCCCATTGGTCTCTGCTGAAGAGATGAGCCGTTGCATCAACTGCACACGTTGCGTGCGCTTCGGCCAAGAGATCGGCGGCAAGATGGAGTTGGGACAAGCGTTCCGCACCGAGCATGCCGAGATCATGTCCTTCGTTTCTGGAACGGTCGATTCCGAATTGTCAGGCAACATGATCGACCTGTGTCCAGTTGGGGCACTCACCAGCAAACCCTTCCGCTACAAAGCGCGCTCATGGGAATTGTCACGCCGTCGCTCTATCAGCGCTCATGACAGTTTGGGTTCCAATCTGGCTGTGCATACCAAGAACAATCAAGTGTTGCGCGTACTCCCTATCGAGAACGAAGACATCAACGAATGCTGGTTGTCGGATAAGGATCGCTTCGCTTATGAAGGGCTGAACACGGAAGACCGTTTGACCAAGCCAATGATCAAGCAAGACGGCAAGTGGCAAGAAGTCGAATGGCAAGTCGCGCTCGAATATGCAGCAAATGGTTTGCGCCACATCGCCAATGGCGCAGGGGCTGAACAGCTCGGTGCATTGGCAACAGGCGGCTCAACGTTGGAAGAGATGTATCTGCTGCAAAAACTCATGCGCGGCATGGGCAGCGACAACGTCGATTTCCGTTTGCGTCAGTCCGACTTCAGTGCCGATGGCAAACAACAAGGCGCGCCTTGGTTAGGATTGTCGGTCGCAGACATCAGTCGTGCGGATCGTCTGCTCATCGTAGGCAGCTTCCTGCGCAAGGATCATCCTGTGCTGGCTGCGCGTATCCGCCAAGCAGTGAAGAAAGGATTGCAAGTCAGCCTCATCCATTCCGTGGATGACGACCAACAGATGCACATCGCACACAAGGCTATCGTTGCTCCTGATGCACTCGTGAATACCTTGTCGCAAGTAGCTCAAGCTGTTGCGGCAAAACAAACCGAAGGTATCGCAGGAAGCTTAGTCAGTGGAGAACGCGTCGCGGTGTTGCTAGGCAACTTCGCACAACAACATCCACAAGCCGCTCAGCTTCAGACATTGGCGCAGCAGATCGCGAACGCGACTCACGGCAAGTTCGGCTTCTTGGGTGAAGCTGCGAATAGCGTGGGTGGTTATATCGCACAAGCCGTTCCAGGTGCTAAGGGGTTGAATGCCGCATCGATGATGGCATCGCCACGCAAAGCCTACGTATTGTTGAACGTCGAGCCAGAGTTGGATTGTGCCAACCCACAACAAGCGATGGCTGCATTGCAGTCTGCGGATACCGTCATCGTGTTGTCTGCCTATAAGAACAAGGCGCTGGATTACGCCGACGTGTTGTTGCCTATCGCACCGTTCACCGAGACTTCGGGCACTTTCATCAGCACTGAAGGTCGCGTACAAAGCTTCAAGGGCGCAGTGAAACCTTTGGGTGAGGCGCGTCCAGCTTGGAAAGTGTTGCGTGTGTTGGGCAATCTGCTCAAGGTCGATGGATTCGATTTCGACACCTCCGAGGTGGTCCGTGATGAAGCGCTCAAAGGTGTGGACGTATCGATAAAATTGAACAATGCCATCACGGGTGTCGAAGTGAAAGCTGAAGTGTCTGCAGCGGGTATGCAACGCGTGAGCGATGTGCCTATCTATACAACGGATGCGGTCGTGCGCCGTTCGGCTCCTTTGCAAGCGACCGCTGATGCAGCGACTCCTCTGGTCTGGATGCATAGCGAAGAGTTAAACAATATCGGTGTGAAATCTGGCATGAACGTCAAAGTCAGCCAAGGCTCAGGCAGTGTCAAATTGGCGTGCCGCGCCGACGATAAGTTGCCCAAGGGCGTGGTGCGAATCGCGGCAGGTCATTCAGCGACCGCAGCACTGGGTGCGATGTTCGGAACGATCACAGTGGAGCGCGCATGATGGAGCTGCTACAAACATTACAATTGCTTGGGCAGGATCTGCTCGGTCCAGCTTGGTTGCCAGTTTGGACTGCGGTCAAGATCATGATCATCATTCTGCCTATCATGGGCGGTGTGGCTTACCTGACCTTGGCAGAGCGCAAGGTGCTTGGCTTCATGCAGATTCGACCAGGCCCGAATCGAGTGGGTTACTGGGGCTTGTTGCAACCGGTTGCCGACGGCCTGAAGTTGCTCACAAAAGAATTCATCATCCCCAACGGTTCTAATAAATTCTTGTTCGTGGCGGCACCTGTTTTGGCACTGACGCCGGCATTGGCTGCTTGGGCCGTGGTGCCGTTCGATGACGGCATGATCTTGGCAGATGTGAACGCTGGATTGCTGTATCTGTTGGCGATGACCTCACTTGGCGTGTACGGCATCATCATCGCGGGCTGGGCTTCCAACTCCAAGTATGCGTTCTTAGGTGCTTTGCGTTCTGCGGCACAGATCGTTTCCTACGAACTGGCGATGGGGTTCGCGTTAGTGTGCGTATTGCTTGCCGCGCAGAGTATGAATCTAGGCGAGATCGTTCGTGGCCAATCACACGGAACGGGTATGTTGGGCTGGTACTGGATACCTCTGTTCCCGATGTTCGTCGTTTATTTCATCGCGGGTGTGGCCGAGACCAACCGCGCACCGTTTGACTTGGCTGAAGGTGAGTCCGAGATCGTGGCGGGCTTCCACGTTGAATATTCTGGCATGGGCTTCGCCATCTTCTTCTTGGCGGAATACGCCAACATGATCTTGATCGCCGCGATGACATCCGTGATGTTCTTGGGTGGTTGGCTCAACCCCTTCCACGGCTGGCCTGTGCTGGGAGCGATGACCGATGCGATACCCGGATTGATCTGGATGCTCGGCAAGATGTCCGCCATGCTGTTCATCTTCCTGTGGTTCCGTGCAACGTTCCCGCGCTATCGCTATGACCAGTTGATGCGCCTAGGTTGGAAGGTGTTCATTCCGCTCACGCTGATCTGGGTCGTGGTTGTCGCGGCGTGGATGCAGACTCCCTATTGGCTGTGGTAAGCGGTCAAAGACAGGATATTTAGGGACAAACCATGAATAAACTAATCAATTTCTTTAAGAGTTTCCTGCTACTGGAGTTGCTCAAAGGCATGTCGGTGACAGGCAAGTATTTCTTTGCGCGCCACATCACTGTCGAGTACCCAGAAGAGAAGACACCGCAGAGCTTCCGCTTTCGTGGCCTACACGCACAGCGCCGTTACCCCAATGGCGAAGAGCGTTGCATCGGTTGTAAGTTGTGCGAGGCCGTGTGCCCAGCGCTGGCGATCAAGATCGAAGTGGCTGAGCGTGCCGACGGTTCTCGCCGTACGACTCAGTACGACATCGACCTGACCAAATGTATCTTCTGCGGTTTTTGTGAAGAGTCATGCCCTGTCGATGCCATCGTCGAGACTCGCGTCTATGAATATCACGGCGAGAAACGAGGCGACTTGTATTACACCAAAGAGATGTTGTTGGCCGTCGGCGATAAGCACGAAGAGCAGATCGCTAAAGACCGCGCCGCCGATGCCAAGTATCGGTAAATAGAGGACACCACATGAACTTTGAAACCATCCTGTTCTACTTGTTCGCCGCAGTGACCGTGTTTGCGGCCTTGCGCGTCATCACAGCACGTAATCCATTGCATGCTGTTTTGTTCTTGGTATTGGCCTTCGTGAGTAGTGCAGGGATATGGCTGTTATTGGAAGCCGAGTTCCTCGCGATCACCTTAGTGTTGGTGTATGTCGGTGCGGTGATGGTGTTGTTCTTGTTCGTGGTGATGATGTTGGACATCAATCTAGAACAGCTGCGCAAAGGATTCTGGCAGTGGCTCCCTGTTGGCGCTATGTTGGCCGCACTGATCGTAGTGCAGATGGTGTATGTGTTGGGTGACAAGACAACGGGGGCGGGCATGACTGCCGTCCGACATGCCGCCGATTACGACAACACAAAAGAACTTGGGCGTTTGATCTATACCGACTACGTGTATCCGTTCGAGTTGGCAGCAGTGTTGTTGCTGGTCGCGATGGTCGCGGCGATCGCTTTGACCTTCCGCCGCCGTCGCGACACCAAGACACAAGATATCAGCAAGCAAGTGAGTGTGAAGCGTAATGATCGCGTGCGCATCGTGTCGGTGCCGTCCGTTAAAAAACAAGAGGCGACTGAGTCTAGTGCTCACGTTGCTGAATAAGGGGATGCCATGTTGCAATTGAGCCTGTCGCATTATCTGGTGTTGGGGGCGATACTGTTCGCGATCAGCGTGGTTGGTATCTTCCTCAATCGTAAGAACCTCATTGTGTTGCTGATGGCGATCGAGCTGATGCTATTGGCGGTGAACACCAATTTCATCGCGTTCTCCCACTACCTGAACGATGCATCGGGTCAGGTGTTCGTGTTCTTCATTCTGACGGTGGCTGCGGCTGAAGCGGCAATCGGTTTAGCTATATTGGTAGTGCTGTTCCGCAATCTGCGTACGATTAACGTGGATGATCTGGGTACTTTGAAAGGTTGATGCACATGGATATGCATAGTCTGTATCTGATCGTGCCTTTAGCGCCGTTGTTGGGTGCTATAGCTGCGGGTCTGTTTGGCAAGGTGTTGGGACGCACTTGGTCTCATCGCATCACCATCTCATTGGTCGCCGTATCTTTCTTCGCATCTTTAGCGATCTTCAATGATGTGTTAGCCGGCAACACCTTCAATGGCCCGATCTACACATGGCTCACCTCGGGTGACACTAGCTTCCAAGTCGGCTTCCTGATCGACAAATTGACCGTGACGATGATGTTGGTGGTCACCTTCGTGTCCTTGATGGTCCACATCTACACCATCGGTTACATGGAAGAAGATCCGGGTTATCAACGTTTCTTCAGTTACATCTCTTTGTTCACCTTCTCCATGCTGATGTTGGTGATGGCAAACAACTTCATGCAACTGTTCTTCGGTTGGGAAGCGGTAGGTCTGGTTTCTTATCTGCTCATCGGTTTCTGGTACACCAAGCCAACAGCCATCTATGCCAATCTCAAAGCCTTCTTGGTCAACCGTGTGGGTGACTTCGGCTTCTTGTTGGGTATCGCGCTGGTCTTGATGGTGTTCGGCACTTTAGATTATCAAACTGTGTTCGCCAATGCCCATAACTACGCTAACGATCTGGCACCTATCCCTGGCGTTTCTTGGAATCTGATCACTGCAATCTGTATCTTGCTGTTCATCGGCGCGATGGGTAAGAGTGCGCAGTTCCCTTTGCACGTTTGGTTGCCAGATTCGATGGAAGGCCCGACACCGATCTCTGCGCTGATCCATGCAGCGACGATGGTGACAGCCGGTATCTTCATGGTGGCACGTATGTCGCCACTGTTCGAGATGTCGGATACCGCACTGTCCTTCGTGTTGGTCATCGGTGCGATCACTGCGCTATTCATGGGTTTCCTTGGCATCATCCAGAACGACATCAAACGTGTCGTTGCGTACTCGACGTTGTCTCAACTCGGCTACATGACCGTGGCACTAGGTGCCTCGATGTACACGGGGGCGATCTTCCACTTGATGACGCACGCATTCTTCAAAGCCTTGTTGTTCTTAGCTGCAGGCTCCGTCATCATCGCGATGCATCATGATCAGGACATCCGTAACATGGGTGGCTTGCGCAAGTACATGCCCATCACTTGGATCACATCCTTGATTGGTTCACTAGCCTTGATTGGTACGCCGTTCTTCTCAGGCTTCTATTCCAAGGACAGCATCATCGAGGCTGTTCAGTTGACCAATATCCCAGGTGCTAGCTTCGCGTACTTTGCTGTAGTCGCGGGCGTGTTCGTCACAGCCTTCTACTCCTTCCGCATGTACTTCCTCGTATTCCACGGCGAAGAGCGATTCGGCAAGGCACATCATGGTCATGACGACCACGGGCACGATGAACATCATGGTTTGGCTCCAGGACAGAAACCTCATGAGACATCATGGGTCATCACCTTGCCATTGATCTTGTTGGCGATTCCCTCTGTCGCAATCGGTTTCTTCACCATCGGCACGTTCTTACACACCGACTATTTTGGTGATGCCATTTTCATTTCCGATGAACATCCTGCGATGCACGAGATGTACGAGCATTACGAAGGTGCTGTTGGAATGGCCTTGCATGGCATGACCACCTTGCCATTCTGGTTGGCGGTTGCGGGTGTGGCATCTGCTTGGTTCCTGTACCTGAAACGTCCAGAGATTCCTGCGCTCATCCAAAAGAGATTCTCTTGGGTGTACACCTTGCTCGATCAAAAGTACTACTTCGATCGTTTCAACGACTGGTTCTTTGCGGGCGGCGCACGCGGTGCGAGTCGTTATCTGTGGAAATTCGGCGACGTCAAACTGATCGATGGTTTCTTCGTCAATGGTTCAGCAAAAGTGGTCGGTATGTTCTCGGGCGTGTTGCGGGGTTTCCAAACTGGCTACGTCTACCACTATGCGTTTTGGATGATCGTCGGTGTATCGCTCCTGTTGACGGTACGCACTTGGTTCTAATGGCGCAGCACTAGAGAAGAACTGAAGGAATAAGCATGATTTTTGGATATCCACTGTTAAGCGTCGCCATCTGGCTCCCCATCATCTTTGGCTTGCTGGTACTTGCGACTGGTAATGACCGTAACGCGCCATTGGCACGAATCATCGCGCTCGTAGGTGCTGTGTTGGGGTTGCTGGTGACGATACCGCTCTACACAGGCTTCGATCGCATGACGAGTGCGATGCAGTTCGTCGAGATGAAGGAGTGGATCCGCCATTTCAATATCCACTACAACTTGGGCGTGGACGGCATCTCGATGCTGTTCATTCTGCTCAACAGTTTCTTCACCGTGATCGTGGTGATCGCAGGCTGGCAAGTCATCGAGAAGCGTGTGGCGCAATACATGGCGGCCTTCTTGGTGATGTCCGGACTCATCAACGGCGTGTTCGCAGCACTGGACGCGATGTTGTTCTACGTGTTCTGGGAAGCGATGTTGATCCCGATGTTCCTCATCATCGGTGTGTGGGGTGGTCCGAATCGCGTGTATGCGGCAGTCAAGTTCTTCCTCTACACCTTGCTCGGCTCACTGTTGATGTTGGTGGCGTTCTTGTACCTGTACCTGCATTCGGGCGGTAGCTTCTCTATCTTGGATTACCACCAGCTGCCTATCCCTATGGATGCGCAGATTCTCATCTTCATCGCATTCTTCTTCGCCTTTGCGGTGAAAGTGCCGATGTTCCCGGTCCATACTTGGTTGCCGGATGCGCACGTTGAAGCGCCTACGGGCGGTTCTGTGGTACTGGCCGCGATCATGTTGAAGGTGGGCGCCTACGGTTTCATCCGCTTCTCTATGCCTATCGCTCCCGACGCGAGTCATGAGTTGGCAGGCTTCATGATCGCGCTGTCGCTGATCGCCGTGGTGTACATCGGCCTGGTCGCGCTGACGCAAGCCGATATGAAGAAACTGATCGCGTATTCATCCATCTCACACATGGGCTTCGTCACCCTTGGTTTCTTCATCTTCAACGCCTACGGTATGGAAGGGGCGTTGTTGCAGATGATCTCGCACGGTTTCGTGGCTGGCGCACTGTTCTTGTGTATCGGTGTGATGTATGACCGCGTGCATTCACGTCAGATCGTGGATTACGGTGGTGTCGTGAATACCATGCCTGTGTTCGCAGCCTTCTTCATGTTGTTCGCCATGGCGAACAGCGGCTTGCCAGGTACCAGTGGTTTCGTGGGTGAGTTCATGGTCATCATGGGCGCGGTCAAAGTGAATTTCTGGTATGCCTTCGCTGCTGCCAGCACGCTGGTGTTCGGCGCAGCCTACACCTTGTGGATGTATAAGCGCGTCGTGTTCGGCGCCGTCGCGAACGACCATGTGAAGCATCTGCATGACATCGGTGCGAGAGAGATTTTAGTGATGGCAGTATTGGCGATCAGCGTGTTGGTGATGGGTCTGTATCCATTGCCTTTGAGCGAGATCATGCATGCTTCGGTGAATGACCTGTTGGTCCACTTGGCACGCTCAAAAATCTAAGAGGAAGTCATGACTTATATCTCCACATTATTCCCCGCCTATGCTGAGATCTTCATGCTCATCATGTTGAGCGTGATCTTGGTTCTGGATGTCGTCGTCCCGGGCAAGACAAGAACCATGACCTACCTGTTGGTGCAAGTGACCTTGCTGGGATGCTCGCTCATCACCGTAGCGACCCATGAGTACGGCGTCGCCCACCTGTTCAACAACATGTTCGTTGATGACCTGATGTCAGATGTCCTCAAGCTGCTGACCTACTTGTCCGTTTCCATGATGTTGGTCTACTCGCGCAGCTACCTCATCACACGCGGATTGTTCTCTGGCGAATTCCTCAGCTTGGTGTTGCTCTCCACACTGGGCATGATGGTGATGATCTCTGCCAGCAACTTCGTCACTCTCTACATGGGGCTTGAGATCCTTGCATTGAGCCTGTACGCGATGGTCGCATTGCAACGCGACTCGGCCACAGCCACCGAATCAGCGATGAAGTATTTCATCCTCGGCGCGATGGCCTCTGGCTTCCTGCTGTACGGCATGTCCATGATCTACGGCGCGACAGGTTCGCTCGACATCCAAACCATCTCCAACGTCATCGCACACGGTACCCCCAACGTCTCTCTGTTGGTGTTCGGTCTAGCGTTCTTGGTCGCGGGTCTGGCCTTCAAGCTCGGTGCTGTTCCCTTCCATATGTGGGTGCCTGACGTCTATCACGGCGCGCCGACAGCGATGACCATGTTCATCGGCTCAGCGCCCAAGTTGGCCGCATTCGCCTTCGTCATGCGCATCTTGGTCGAGACATTGCAACCGATGATGATCCATTGGGCAGGCATGCTGATGGTGTTGGCCGTGTTGTCCATGGCAGTAGGTAACATCACCGCCATCGCACAGACCAATATGAAACGTATGTTCGCTTACTCCACCATCGCGCACATGGGCTTCATGCTGATCGGTGTCTTGAGTGGCTCCATCGAAGGTTACGGCGCGGCGATGTTCTACGCCGTGGTATACGTGTTGATGAGCTTGGGCGGATTCGCCATGATCATGTTGTTGTCGCGCGAAGGTTTTGAGGCAGACAACATCAACGACTTCAAAGGACTCAATCAACGCAGCCCTTGGCTCGCATTCATGATGATGTTGCTGATGTTCTCCATGGCGGGCGTTCCACCTACGGTTGGTTTCTACGCAAAATTCTCTGTGTTGAACGCAGCAGTTCAAGCAGGGCACATCCCGCTGGTCATCATGGCGGTGCTGTTCTCCTTGATAGGCGCGTTCTACTACCTGCGCATCGTCAAGTTGATGTACTTCGATGCACCTGAAAGCCACGATAAGATCTACGTGCAGCCAGACAGCGCCTTGCTCATCTCCATCAACGGCCTTGCGGTTTTGGCCTTGGGTATCTTGCCTGGCGCATTGATGTCGGTGTGTGCAGTGGCAGTACAACAGTCTTTACTGCTACATTGATCGCAAAGAATTAATGAACAGATACTCCCGCTAAGGCGGGAGTATTGCTTTCTAGGGAGTAGAAATGGACCTAACCGAAAAACAGATCGACAGCGAACTCATCTACAACGGTGGCTTTCTTGAAATTCGTAAAGACCGCGTGTTGTTGCCAGATGGTTCAACCAGCAGTCGAGAATATCTGGTTCATCCAGGAGCGGTCGTCATGATTGCGCAGTTAGACAACGGCAATCTGGTGATGGAGCGTCAGTACCGATATCCACCTCGTCAGGAGTTCATCGAACTGCCAGCGGGCAAGATCGACAAAGGAGAGGACATCCTCGTCACCGCCCAACGTGAACTGTTGGAAGAGACTGGCTACGTGGCAAGCGAATGGGTGCATCTCACCTCAGCATACCCATGCATCGGTTACTCGGATGAACGTTTGGAATACTTCATTGCGCGCGGTCTGACATATCGAGGTAGAAAATTAGATGATGGTGAGTTCCTCGAAGTGTTTGAGCTTTCTGTAAGTGAAGCTATCGAGTGGATACGGCTGGGCAAAATCACCGACGGCAAGACCATCGTGGGTTTGTTCTGGCTGGAAAAATATCTAACTGATTGGAAATGATGCTGCGCACCTGAACGGTGCAAATTGATGGTGCGGCGTCAATAAAGCGCACCATTTCGGTTCGTTAATCCCTGATGAATTAGCCCTGTAGAATTTTTATTCTATATATTTCAATTGGTTATGAATGAGGAACAGTTCTTGCAAGCTGAGAGCCGTTCGCACATTAGGAGAGCAGTATGGAAGAGTTGAAATTCAGCAGTGACGTTTTATTCGTTTTGTTAGGCGCCATCATGGTGCTGGCAATGCACGCAGGGTTCGCCTTTCTTGAATTGGGAACGGTGCGCAAGAAGAATCAAGTGAACGCCTTGGTGAAGATCCTCAGTGACCTTGCCGTTTCTACACTGGCCTATTTTTTCATCGGCTACAGCATCGCGTATGGTGTCGATTTCTTCGTGGGTGCAGAACAACTCGCGCAGAAGAACGGCTATGACCTCGTCAAATTCTTCTTCTTGATGACCTTCGCAGCGGCCATTCCGGCCATCGTCTCGGGTGGTATCGCAGAGCGTGCAAAATTCAATCCGCAACTCGCCGCCACTTTCCTACTGGTTGGCTTCGTCTACCCCTTCTTCGAGGGCATCGCATGGAACAACCACTACGGCATCCAAGAATGGCTGAAGACAACCTATGGTGCGGGCTTCCATGATTTCGCAGGATCGGTCGTCGTGCATGCAGTAGGCGGCTGGATCGGTTTGGCCGCCGTGCTGTTGTTGGGCGCGCGCCGTGGACGCTATAACAAAGAAGGCCGTATCTCCGCCCACCCTCCATCGAGCATCCCGTTCTTGGCACTTGGCGCTTGGATACTCACCGTCGGTTGGTTCGGCTTCAATGTCATGTCCGCGCAGACCATCACTGGTATCAGCGGTCTCGTGGCTGTGAACTCGTTGATGGCGATGGTGGGTGGCACGCTCACTGCGTTGTGGTTAGGTAAGAACGACCCTGGCTTCGTACATAACGGCCCATTGGCTGGCTTGGTCGCCGTCTGTGCGGGTTCCGACTTGATGCACCCCGTTGGCGCGCTCATCGTGGGTGGCATCGCAGGGGCATTGTTCGTCGTGATGTTCACGCTCACACAAAATCGCTGGAAGATCGACGACGTGCTAGGTGTATGGCCATTGCACGGCTTGTGCGGTGCATGGGGCGGAATCGCCGCTGGTATCTTTGGTGCGAAAGCGCTGGGCGGAATCGGTGGCGTTAGCTTCATGTCGCAACTCATCGGCACATTGATGGGGGTAGGCATCGCCCTCGCTGGTGGTTTCATCGTGTATGGCTTGATGAAGAAATTTGTTGGCATTCGACTTGATGCGGAAGAAGAGTTCAACGGTGCTGATCTTTCTATTCATAAAATCACTGCGACGCCGGAACGCGAATCAGGCTGGTAGTTTTAATATTTTCAAACATGGCCGATGTGAGCTACAAGCCGCATCGGCTTTCTTTTTTGCTGCATATTGACCGAGTTTGATGAGCGGGCTAGGGTGTCGCTTCTCGGACTAATTTTCAGCCTATATGAGCTTATCCCCCAAACATTTCATCATCACGTGCTTGTTTGTCTTTGTCTCATTACTACACACGCCTATAGCACACGCTGATAGCCAAATCCTTAAGACGAAAAGTGGGCAAGAGTTCGAGATTTCAATATCTTCTTATCGTTATGAAGAGCCTTCTCTGGGGATGACCAATAAGGGCGATAAGTTCGGCGTGAATCACTTAGGTGCAAAAACATTGAACGCGGACTGGTTCATCAAAGACGATTTGCGCTTTGCCTACGGCAGTGTTGATTATGTGGGCTCTGGTTATCAACCGAGTGCTCCAGATTGGTATCTGGATGCAAGAGGATTAGTTGGGCGTGATTTTCTAAGTGGAAATGGAATTTACTCTCCTTACATTGGTATTGGTTACCGCTACCTTTTCAACGATTTGCGTGGGTACAGCAGCAGTGGTGCGATAGGGTATCGCCGAGAAAGTAATTATCTCTACGTGCCATTGGGGGTGACCCATCGCTTTAAATTAGATGACTCGGCTGTACTTGCAACGACCGTGGAGCTTGATCGACTGTTGGGTGGAAGACAGCTCTCACGTCTCTCAGATTTGGTCGGTCACTCTGGATATAACAGCGCCCCTGATGTTACGAATGCGCAGAACTCGGGATTCGGATTTCGTGCGGATGTCATGTATGAAATGGGGGGTTGGGCGTTTGGCCCTTTTTTTAGTATATGGCGTATCAGCGAGTCCGATTCTGTCTTGCAGCCCATTGTTAAAAATGGGGCAACCACTTGGTATTTCTTTACTGAGCCAGAGAATCGCACGACTGAATTAGGATTGCGCATGAGATTCCGGTTCTGATGTGGCGAACCTTTTCTCGGCTCCTATATCAGAGGTGGGTCTTGAAAAAGCAAAAAGCTTCCCCCATGTAGCGAGCCGAGCGGCTAGGGAAGTTTGTTAAACTGAGCGCCGTGAACTTAACTGTGGAGAGAGTCGCATGAAACGTATCTTTTTGTTCCTATTGACCAATATCGCTGTCTTGGTGGTCATCAGTATCACTTTGCGCCTGTTGGGCGTGGACCGCTGGATGGATGCGAACGGTGGTATCAACTTTGGTTCGTTGTTGGCACTGTCTGCCGTGATCGGTTTCGCAGGTTCTATCGTTTCTCTGTTGATGTCGAAGTGGATGGCGAAGCAATCAGTCGGTGCGCAAGTCATTGAGGTGCCTCAGGATGCAACTGAGCGTTGGTTGGTGGATACCGTGCGCCGCCAAGCCGCAGCGGCAGGTATCGGTATGCCAGAAGTAGCAATCTACGACGCGCCTGATGTAAATGCCTTTGCGACGGGCTGGAACCGTAACAATGCGTTGGTGGCGGTGAGCACCGGTTTGCTCCACGCGATGAGTAAAGACGAAGCGGAAGCGGTGCTGGCACATGAAGTGAGTCACGTAGCGAACGGAGATATGGTCACGCTGGCTTTGATCCAAGGCGTGGTGAATACCTTCGTGGTGTTTTTCGCCAAGTTGTTCGGTTACTTCGTCGACCGTGTGTTATTGAAGAACGATGGACGTGATGGCCCTGGTATCGGCGCATTCGTGGCGGAGATCGCTGCGCAGTTGATCTTGGGTGTGCTGGCTAGCATCATCGTTATGTGGTTCTCGCGTCAACGTGAGTTCCGTGCAGATGCGGGTGCGGCAAGCTTGGAGGGTCGCCAAAAGATGATCGCTGCTTTGGAGCGCCTGAAAGGTAATCATGAAGAAGCTGCGGCGTTACCGAAGAACATGGCCGCTCAAGCCATCTCGGGTGGTGGTGGCTTCTCCAAGTTGTTCATGACGCATCCCCCATTGGATGAGCGTATCGAGGCATTGCGTAACGCTAAGTAATTGCAGTTAGGCGACACAAACGAAAACGGCGGGTTGAACCCGCCGTTATTTATGGTGCTACTTCCTCTTCGTCTTCGTCGTCATATTTCACACGCGGTGGGTCGCCGTCATACACTAGACTTTGACGACGCAGTAGGTAGAAGTCGCGCAGAGAGCTGTAGCGGTCGATGGTCGCATCATCCAGTACTTTTTCTTGGTCAAGGATATTCACTCGTTTGTTCAATCCTTCTGCGGCATAGGCTGCATAACGTGAGGTGGTCGGGGTCGTGTTGCCGATGACGCTGACATAGCTGTCACCGTACAAGCCGATCCCATCACGGAAGGAACTTGGACCTAAGAGCGGGAGCATCACGTAAGGGCCGCTGCTCAGCCCCCAATAACCTAGCGTTTGGCCGAAATCTTCATTGTGTTTCTCCAAGCGGTCGGTCACATTGAGGAATCCCAAGAGTCCGAAGGTGGAATTGAACAGCACACGACTGCCGTCGCTGGCGGCTTGCTTGAATTTGAGTTGAAGCAGGTCGTTTGCAGTGACCGTCACGTCATCTAGGTTGGAGAAGAAATTGTTCACCAGCGTTTTAGCGGGTTGGGGAACGACCTTGTCATAACCCTGAGCAACCGGTTTGACGATGGATTGGTCAAGCGAGTCATTGAAGACATAGACCTTGCGGTTGAAAGGTTCAAGTGGGTCTTTGTCTAACGTGTAGGCGCTGAGATGCAAGGTGCTGCACCCTGAAAGGGAGAGTCCAGCAAGCACGAGAGAGAGATGAAGCAAACGCATTCGAGATCTTTAGGAATCAGAATGGTTTGGATTATAAGCGGGAACTAATTTAGTTTGAATCATGGCCGCGCGTGAAGCAGGGGTTTCCAAGCTGATCTGCCCCAGCGTCCCCGTACGGTAGTCCTGCAACAGCGTCATTGCCGCTTTTTCGAAGTCAGGTTCTTGTCCACGGATGCGATAGCCACGTATCTGCGCAATGGTTTCAATGAGCGCGACGCCATCCATTTCATGTGTTACCGATGTGTAGCGTTGCTTTACCTGTGTTGCATAGTGTTGCATCAACAAGTCGCCGAGGAAGGTGGCGACTTCCCCTTCGTCATACGCATTGCGCCCGATCAAGTTGCTGGCAGCGAGCATCATGCCATCGCTCTCGTATTCTATCTTCGGCCACATCATGCCCGGGGTATCGACAAGCTGCATGTGGTCGTTGAGTTCGAAGAATTGTAGGTTCTTGGTGATGGCAGGTTCATCGCCCACCTTGGCGGTTCGGCGCTTGAGTACTGCATTGATGAAAGTGGATTTCCCCACGTTCGGGATGCCCATCACCATCATGCGCAGCGGCTTGAGTGACGTGCCGCGATGCGGCGCTAGCGGCAAGCATAGTTTGGGGATCTTTGCAGCCTCACCCGGTTTCTTGCAGGAGAGGGCGATGGCTTTCACATTCTTCTGACTATTGAAATAGTCCAGCCATCCCTTAGTGGCGGCAGGGTCGGCGAGGTCTGCTTTGTTCAACACCTTCAGACAAGGTCGCTGCCGGTGTTCGCGCATCTCGCGAAGCATAGGATTGCTACCCGCTTCTGGCACGCGCGCATCCAGCACCTCGATGACGACATCGATGCGCTCCATGGTTTCCGTCGCCTTCTTGCGGGCGGCGGTCATGTGTCCGGGGAACCATTGGATTGCCATTAGCTAGTACCGTGAACCTTGTTTGCCAAATGAAGGCGGGCGCGCATTCTAACCGTTTGACGCTGAATGCTCACGCTTCCATAATCCAAGCATCCATCACAGGGACATCGCCATGACCACCATCCGCCAGCAAGATTTCATCGATAGCATCGCCGATTCATTGCAATTCATCTCTTACTACCATCCCCAAGACTATGTGCAAGCATTGGCGGCTGCCTATAAACGCGAGGAGTCCCCTGCTGCGAAGGATGCGATGGCGCAGATTCTGACGAACTCGCGCATGTGCGCCATGGGCAAACGCCCTATCTGTCAGGATACCGGCATCGTGGTGGCGTTCGTGCGCGTGGGTATGGATGTGCGCTGGTCGGATGCTTCGATGAGCATCACCGACATGGTGAGTGAAGGTGTGCGTCGCGCTTATCAATTACCGGACAACGTGTTGCGCGCCTCGGTGGTGGCTGACCCTGCGGGACGACGCAAGAACACGGGTGACAACTCGCCAGCGGTGGTGCATTTTGAGATCGTGCCGGGCGACAAGGTGGAAGTGCGCATCGCGGCCAAGGGGGGCGGTTCGGAAAATAAATCACGCTTTGCGATGTTGAACCCCAGCGACGACATCGTGGAATGGGTGGTGAGCCAATTGCCTTTGATGGGCGCGGGCTGGTGCCCACCGGGCATGCTGGGCATCGGTATCGGCGGCACGGCGGAGATGGCAGTGCTGCTGGCGAAAGAGTCATTGATGGAAGACATCGACATGACCGAACTCAAAGCGCGCGGTGCGCGGAATCGTATCGAAGAATTGCGCATTGAGATCTACGACAGGGTGAATGCGTTGGGTATCGGTGCGCAAGGTCTGGGTGGACTGACCACGGTGCTGGATGTGAAGATTCTGGACTACCCCACCCATGCCGCTTCCAAGCCAGTCGCCATCATCCCAAACTGCGCAGCCACGCGCCATGTGCATTTCGAATTGGATGGCAGTGGTGCGGCTACCTTCACACCACCCAAGATCGAGGACTATCCCGATGTACATTGGAAAGCATCGCCGGACGCGCGCCGCGTGGATTTGAATACGGTCACTCGCGCCGACATCGCGCAATGGCAACCGGGCGAAACCCTGCTGCTTTCCGGCAAGCTACTCACCGGACGCGATGCTGCGCACAAGCGCATGGTGGATATGCTGGCGAAGGGCGAGAAGCTTCCTGTGGATTTCAATGGACGCTTCATCTACTACGTCGGTCCGGTCGATCCAGTGCGCGACGAAGTGGTGGGACCTGCGGGGCCAACCACGGCCACCCGCATGGATAAATTCACCGAGACCATGCTGGCGCAAACCGGACTCATCGGCATGATCGGTAAATCCGAGCGCGGCAAAACAGGCATCGAGGCCATCAAGAAACACGGCGCGGTGTACCTGATGGCCGTGGGCGGTGCGGCGTATCTGGTATCCAAAGCCATCAAACAGTCGCGTGTGTTGGCCTTTGCGGATCTAGGCATGGAGGCGATTTACGAGTTCGAGGTGTTGGATATGCCGGTGACTGTTGCAGTGGATACGCAAGGGAGGTCGGTGCATGAGATTGGGCCGAAGGAGTGGCAGGGGAGAATTGCGGGGATTAAGGTGAAGGTGGTTTGATATGGAATCTAAATTACTTTAGCTCGTTATAGTTCAAATGACATTTACTACCGAACTTCGTTTTATTGAGGCTGCCGAGGCAAAGCTCGGCGCAAAACTGCCAGCTTCATTTCGTGAGCACCTCTTGAAAAGCAATGGTGGCGAGGTAATCGTCTTGGACATTCCGTGGGAGCTTAATCCTGTCTTTGATACATCAGACAAAGAGCATGCCCGCCGCACCGCCATTGATATTATCAAAGAGACCGAATCCGCAAGAGAATGGCGAGGATTTCCGCCAGATGCCATATCCATTGGCTCAGATGGTTGCGGAAATCATCTTGTCTTCCTCCCCAGCGAGTATGATGCTTCGTTGTTCAATCAAATTTTGTATATTTGGTGGCATGAAGGTAGCGAGCTTGAAGTGGTTGCAAATGATTTTGGAGAGCTTGCGTAGAGCGCAATAACCAACGGGCATTGCGCCGTATGGAACCCCAGCAAAACCGTCGGTGGTAGCCCGACAGCTAGTCACTTTTTCTTGCTTCGCCAAGAAAAAGTAACCAAAAAGAAGGCGACCCCGGTGCGCCGCCCACTGCGTGGGTTTCCTGCGTTGCTCAACCAGACAGGCCTCCTCATAAACTCGCACGATCTGCTACGCAGTCACGTGCTCAAACATATTCGTCGGACTACCCCTGACTGCCTTCCGCTACTCGGCGGCGCACAGGGGAAGGAAGTTCAAAGGCGGTGAGGCGGTTTTGTGTGCGCTGCGCGCAATGCCCGCCTCGCGGATTCTGGGTTTGGGGTTTTGCTTTTGATTTTCATTCCCTTCTGTAGCGCTGAGGGCGGGCGATAAAATTGGGGAGAAGGCGAGCACTGTTTGAGCACGTGGTCGCTAAGCGGATCGTGCGAGTTGCGCAGCCGCCCAATTTTATTGACCGACCGAAGGAACCCGAAGGGCGATACAGCAGGGTCGCCTTCTTTTTGGTTACTTTTTCTTGGCGAAGCAAGAAAAAGTGACTAGCTGTCGGGCTACCCCCGACGAAGTTGGTTTTGAATTTAGAAATTCCAATCACGCTTCGACAGGCTCAGCACGAACGGAATGATTAGCGGGCTACGCCGATCCTTCGATACGGCTGCGCCTACTCAGGACGAACGGTATTGGAGAGTTCGTCGCCAATGCCCTTGGTGGCAATCAAGGGCGTGAAGGCAAGCGATTCCTTTCATGGATTTATCCCCGCTTTTCGACTATCATGCGTGCCTGTCTAAAGGCGGTGTTCAGCCTGTTTAGACTAAAGAATTTACGAATTGGCGGGTCTCCCCGCATTGCACTTTGGTGAACCTGGTCAGGTCCGGAAGGAAGCAGCCACAGCCAAGCGGTGCAAGTGCCGGGGGTAAGGCTCGCCTCCTTTTTATTCGAGGGTGTTACGCTCGATGAGTCATACAGTTGGGCGAGAGGCGATATGTCAGCGACTTCAGTTTTAGCACGCAAATGGCGTCCCAAGAACTTCGCGCAACTGGCGGGGCAAGAGCATGTGGTCCAGGCGCTCACGAATGCGCTGACGCAGAACCGTTTGCATCATGCCTATCTCTTCACTGGCACTCGTGGCGTCGGCAAGACCACCATCGCGCGCATCTTCGCCAAATCCCTCAATTGTGAAAATGGCATCACCGCCGAACCATGCGGTGTGTGCAGTGCGTGCACCGAGATCGACAGCGGACGCTTCGTTGATTTGATCGAGTTGGACGCGGCCTCGAACACGCAAGTGGATAACATGCGTGAACTACTGGAAAGTGCGCTGTATGCGCCATCCAGCGGGCGTTTCAAGGTGTACATCATCGACGAAGTACACATGCTGTCGAAATCGGCGTTCAACGCGATGTTGAAGACGCTGGAAGAGCCGCCCGCGCATGTGAAGTTCATTCTGGCCACCACCGATCCACAGAAGATCCCCGTCACCGTGTTGTCGCGCTGCTTGCAGTTCAATCTGAAGCAGATGCCGCCTGCGTTGATTCTTTCGCATCTGCAATACGTGTTGGGGCAGGAGAATATCCCGTACGAAAATGGGGCGCTGAATCTGGTGGCACGTGCCGCGCAAGGCAGTATGCGCGACGCCTTGAGCTTGATGGATCAAGCCATCGCGTATTCATCTGGCAAGGTAGATGAATCTTTGGTGCGCACCATGTTGGGGGCGATAGATCAGGGTTATCTGTTCGACCTCCTACAATTGCTCCGCGACGGTGATGGCGCAGGGTTGTTGAAGATCGCGGACGATATGGCAATACGCAGCATCGCTTTCGAGGCGGCATTGCAAGACTTGGCGACCCTGTTGCATAGAATTGCGCTGGCGCAGACCATTCCACAGGCGATCGCTGATGATGAACCTGAACGAATTCGTCTGATGGAATTGGCGCAACAGTTTTCACCAGAAGAGATACAGCTGAATTATCAGATTGCCATCCATGGACGTAATGAGATCGATCTCGCTCCCGATGAATATGCGGGTTTCACCATGACCTTGTTGCGCATGTTGGCCTTCGCTACGCAAGCGACCACGGCGAGTGTTGCACAGCCTGTTCCGCGTGCAGCACCGGCGAAACAAAATCCAGCATCCATAGCGCCTAGTGTTGCCAAGCATGTGGCTGCTGAACCTGCGCCCGTGCAGCAGGTGGCTCCTGTTCATTCATCAGCGAATGCGGCTGATTTGGATTGGAACACCTTGTTGCTGCAACTCAACTTGCAAGGGATGGCGAAAGAATTGGCGAAGAATTGTGTACTCGCTAGTTTTGAGGACGGGCGCATGGTGCTCAATCTCGCGCCGCAGTTCAAACACATGCAAAGCAACAAATCAGCGCAGGAAAAATTGCAATCGACTTTGTGTGAGTACTTCGCTAAACCACTCAGACTGGTTGTTGAATTGGGTGGAACGAAAGATGTCGCTACGCCTGCGGCAGTGGAGCAACAGGTCAAGCAGACGCGTCAACAGCAGGCTGAAGACGCCATCAAACAAGATATTTTTGTAAGGGAAGCTCAGGCAAAACTGGGCGCACAATTGATCGAAGGGGCTATCAGGCCCGTGTAACAAAGATGGCGCAGAATCAGCGCCATCTTTGTTCCCTCACCCCCGTCCCCCCTCTCCCGGTGGGCGAGGGGTACAGTAAGTCGCGTTGCGGGATATTTGGATTTTTGTGGAGGAAGTGAAGATGATGAAGGGCGGATTGGGCGGCTTGATGAAACAAGCGCAACAGATGCAAGCCAATATGAAGAAGGCACAAGACGAACTCGCAACCATCGAGGTGGAAGGTCAGTCGGGTTCTGGTATGGTCAAAGTAGTGATGACCTGTGCGCACGAGGTGCGTCGCGTGAGCTTGGATCAGAGCGTGATGGACGACAAGGAAATGTTGGAAGACTTGATCGTCGCAGCATTCAGCGATGCAAATAAGAAGGCAGCCGATACGACGCAGAAGCGTATGAGTGGCTTTACCGCGCAATTGCCTCCAGGAATGAGCTTGCCATTTTGATCAAATCACCTTCCAGTCTGGAAGAGTTGATCGCCGCGTTGCGTTGTTTGCCGGGCGTTGGGCCAAAATCAGCTCAACGTATGGCGTATCACCTGTTGCAAAGAGATCGGCAGGGCGCTCTACATCTATCGCATTCGCTGAAACATGCGGTAGAGAGCGTCAAGCATTGCGCTAAATGCAACAATTTTTCCGAAGATGAAATTTGCGGGCTGTGTAGTTCTACGCGGCGTGAGCAGGATTTGCTCTGTGTCGTGGAGATGCCTGCTGACTTGCTGATGATGGAGCAGGCGCAGTGCTATCGCGGTATGTATTTTGTCTTGATGGGGCGTCTTTCACCGTTGGATGGTGTGGGGGCGCGTGAATTGCCCTTAGATCGCTTGCTGAAGCGTGCGCAGGAACTGTCGTGCGAAGTGATATTGGCGACCAATTTCACC
This sequence comes from Sideroxydans sp., assembly GCA_013824485.1. Classification (GTDB taxonomy): domain Bacteria; phylum Pseudomonadota; class Gammaproteobacteria; order Burkholderiales; family Gallionellaceae; genus Sideroxyarcus. The sequence continues at coordinate 17,590 of PNNY01000005.1, read as the reverse complement.
GTCGAGGGAGAGGCGACATCGCATTACATCGCGACGATGTTGCGGGCGAATGGAATCAAGGTGTCGCGCATCGCGCGCGGATTGCCGGTGGGTGGTGAGTTGGAACATGTAGATAGTGGGACATTGGCACAGGCAGTGCTGGAAAGACGAGCCGTTACAGAATGACCGAACAAATCGAAAATAGTATTCCAGGTGAGCGCCTGCAAAAAGTGCTGGCGCAAGCGGGTATCGGCTCGCGTCGTGAGATGGAGGAGTGGATCAGCGCTGGGCGTGTGACGGTGAATGGTGCCGTGGCAACTCTCGGCGTTCGCGTGGTTGATGGCGACAAGGTCATGGTCGATGGTCGCATCATCAAGCTTCATTTGGAAGAAGAGCAGGCTTTGCCGCGTGTTTTGATCTATCACAAGCAAGAAGGTGAGATCGTCAGCCGAGACGACCCCAAGGGGCGAGCAAACGTATTTGATAGCTTGCCCAAGTTGCGTGGACAGAAGTGGATAGCCATCGGACGTTTGGACTTCAATACCAGCGGTTTGCTGATCTTCACGACGTCGGGTGAGTTGGCGAATCGCCTTATGCATCCGCGTTTTGAAGTGGAGCGTGAGTACGCGGTACGTGTGCAAGGCGAGATGACACCCGCTCAGATGCGTCAGATGACAAAGGATGGCATCGAGTTGGAAGACGGTTTGGTGCGCTTCGAGCAATTGAGCGACGAGGGCGGGGAAGGCTTCAATCACTGGTATCGACTGGTGTTGAAGGAGGGGCGTAATCGTGTGGTGCGTCGCACGTTCGAGGCGCTGGAGTTGCCCGTGAGTCGTTTGATGCGTGTGCGCTTCGGCATCATCAATCTTCCTTCCCGCATAAAGCGCGGGATGATGGATGAGTTGGGTGAGGCTCAGGTGCGCGCTATTCTGGAGTGGGTCGGGTTACCTGCTGGATATACCCGACAATTGTCTGAAAATGAGCGTGCGAAGAAGCTTACTCGCGTGCGTCCAAGGAAAAATGAACTAGCTAGAAAGCCAGAGAATCGTTAGAATTCGAGGGGTTAAAAAGGATTCTTATGTGGTTTATCCACTCAAGTTGGATGTGCCGGACAGGGTAAATGGAACAACGCAATAACAAGACCATCATTTGTAGCGTCTTTTTCTTGGATATCGTCGAATACTCCAAGAAGTCGGTCGCGGGTCAGATTTCGCTGAAAGAGCGTTTCAACGCGTTCCTTTCTATCGCCATTCGTGACGTTCCAGTCAACGATCGCATCATCTTGGATACGGGCGATGGTGCGGCGATCAGTTTCTTGGGTGACATCGAAGATGCGTTGCAAGCGGCGTTGAGCATGCGTAGTAGTCTGTTGGGCGAAGGCGTGCGTATGGAGCCAACCTTGTTGGTGCGCATGGGCGTCAATCTAGGGCCTGTGCGTTTGGTCAAGGATATCAATGGGCAGCCTAACATCGTTGGCGATGGTATCAACGTGGCGCAGCGCGTGATGGGATTTGCGGATCCAGGCCAGATTCTTGTCTCGCGCTCTTACTACGATGCGGTGTCGCGCTTGTCGCAAGAGTATGCAGGCATGTTCCATTACCAAGGGTCGCGTACCGACAAGCATGTGCGTGAACATGAGGTCTATGCCATCGGCTATCCAGGCGATTTCACTTCAACTCAGCGCAGTATCGCGTTGAAGGAAGAAATCGAGCATGCGACGGGTTGGCGCAAGGCGCTAGCTACGACCAAGATATATTGGGAAGAATTCATCCATAACGTTGCTGTGTGGGAGCGTCGTGGTATCGATGCTTTTAGGAAAGCCTCTGTCACTCAAAAGGCGACAGTGGTGGGTATCTCCGCAGTGCTTTTGTTCTCCATGATATTGGGGATATACAAACTTGCTCATCGCCCTGCTGCGCCAAACGTAAAACAAGCGGTTGTTACACAGCCGATCGTTGTGGCTCCGGCTTCTGCAGTGGTTGCTACACCAGTCGTTCCTGAAGGAGATCAGAAGGTGCAGGGCGTCAAGCAGAGTTCTCGCGTTCGCACCTTGGTCGAAACGACTGGAGGCCCTGCAGTCGTGAGTTTGGCTGTTTTGCCATGGGGGGAGATATATCTCGATGGGAAGTTGCAAGGTGTAAGTCCGCCTTTACTTGAATTGCAGGTGGTGGCGGGTACGCATAAGATGGAGATTAGAAATTCTAGCTTTCCAGTTTACAAAGAAGTCATCAAGGCAAAGCCTGGTGAAAAGATAAAAATAAAACATAGCTTCAAATAAGTTTCGAATAGGAGATGGTGATGTCACGTTGGTTGATGGTGGGCTTGAGCACACTGCTTTTTACTGGCTGTAATGTGGTCAGCACCTGCGATGACGCTGGTGGTGGAATAAGGTTGTTCGGGAAAGATCAGGTCGAACAAAAGCTTGAGATTGGCGTCAAAGAATATGAGGAAGGCAACTACGTTTCATCGACCAATGCATTGGTCGATGTGCTTGCGGCAAAAACAGCTAGCAGAGCCCAGAGGATACGTGCCAATAAATACTTGGCGTTTATTAGTTGCATCTCTGCTCACGAAAAGAGTTGCAGAGAGTACTTTAAGAATATTTTGGAGATCAATCCGGACTTCAATTTATCTGCTGCAGAATCTGGTCATCCAATTTGGGGACCTGTATTTAAGAATGTCAAAGAGAAGTTCGATAAGTAGTTAGGGTGATGGCGAGAATATGATCAGTCAGCTTGGACGTTATCAGATCATCAGTGAGCTTGGTCAAGGCGCGATGGGTGTCGTCTATAAAGCCAAGGATCCGCTCATTGATCGTGAGGTTGCGATCAAGACCATCAATTTGAGCTTGGCGCAAGAAGAACGCGAAGAGTACGAAGCCCGTTTCTACCAAGAGGCGAAAGCGGCAGGGCGACTCAGTCATCCCAACATCGTTACCATCTACGATGTCGGTCGTACCGAAGATATCGCCTATATCGCGATGGAATATCTGCATGGCAGAGAGCTGCGCGATATTCTGAACGACAACAAGATACTTCCGATAGCACAGGTAATAGACATCATCTCGCAGGTCGCTCTGGGCTTGTCGTATGCGCATGAGCACGAGATTGTTCATCGCGATATCAAGCCGTCTAACGTGATGGTGATTCGTGATGGGCATGTGAAGATCACCGACTTTGGCATCGCACGGATGGCTTCAGCAGCTGTTCGTACGCAAACTGGGATGGTTCTAGGGTCACCAAAATACATGTCGCCAGAGCAGGTGATGGGCAAGTTGACCGATCAGCGTTCTGATATCTTTTCGCTCGGGGTGATGTTGTACGAGATGTTGACTGGACAGGCGCCTTTCATGGGCGAGAACGTCAACGCGATCATGTACCAGACACTGAATGCTGCACCTGCCGCACCTAGTACGATGAACGTCGATGTTCCAGAGATGCTGAATTTCATCGTTGCCAAGGCATTGGCAAAAGACTTGGATTCGCGCTATCAGAATGCCCGTGATTTGGCGAATGATCTGCGCGCTTGCCGCGATGCGATGCCACGCTCCACATCCACTTCGGTGATCGACTCGGAGCCTCAGCAATCAAAACCTTCTAACTTTGACAGTGCTGGTTCTTTGTCGGGTGATGCAGGGGAAGAATCGAATCAGGTTTCAGCTTTGGGTTTGTCGACTTCGTTCGATTCGATGGAGGCGACCATGCGTTTGGCTTCGATGACAGCAAGTGAAGAGGATGTCGAAGAACTGTCCAAGACTTTCCGCATGGCACGTCCGAGCATGGATGACATCAATCGAGCGGCTCCCACAGCTCGCGCAGACGTTAGTTTGAAGAGTGCATCAGCTTCTCGCTCCTACAACCAAACAACACCGCCAGCTAATGGAGGCGGTTATATCCTGTTGGCAATCATCGCGCTCGTCGTGGTCGGCTTGATCTCTACCATCGTATTCTGATCGGTCTTTGCACGAATGAGTGCAAGTATGCAGCGACACTACAAGCTACGCCCCTCTAGTTATCTCACTTTCTTCATTTCCGTTACCTGCTTGTTTTCTTTTTCGGCTTTATTCATTTTGCCTTTAGCGCCGATTTTATTAGTAGTGATGGGACTTATCGTTTTTTTTGTCAGTGTATTGCTGATCATTAGGGATGCTAGGTTGGCTAATGCCTCTTCCTGTGTTGCGTTTCGACTTGAGACCGATGATGCCATATCACTGATATTGCGTGATGGACGACATCTGACCGGAAAGTTAGGTGCGGGTGGGATCATCTTGCCATTTGTTGTCTTGATCGCCGTGCGCTTGGAGCAGGGCGGACATCGAGGTCTTGTGATGCTGAAAGATAGTATGGACGCTAACAGCTTTCGACGTCTGCGAGTCGTGCTGAGGTGGGGTGTTAAGCGACAGGACCCAGTATCGTCGGTTTAGCTTCGCTCAATGTCAGCGGGTAATCCTTGCTGAAGTGCAAGCCTCTGCTTTCGTGTCTAGACAATGCGCTTTGCACGACCAAATCCGCTGTTTGCACTAGGTTGCGCAGTTCAAGCAGATCCGATGTCACGTGGAAGTTGCGGTAGTACTCGTTGATCTCTTCATGCAAAAGGCGAATACGATGTTGGGCGCGTTGTAAACGCTTCGTGGTACGAACGATACCTACGTAATCCCACATGAAGCGACGCAACTCATCCCAATTATGTGAGATCACCACTAATTCATCCGCGTCTGTGACGCGACTTTCATCCCAAGCGGGCAGTGTGCGTGCCGTTTGGGGCGACTTCCCTAAAATATCCTGCGCGGCAGCATCCGCAAATACCAAACATTCGAGCAAAGAGTTGCTGGCTAGGCGATTGGCGCCATGCAGTCCCGTGCTAGCGTTCTCGCCGATAGCGTAGAGGGATTTGATGTCCGTCCGTGAAGCGAGGTCTGTCATTAGACCCCCACAGGTGAAATGCATGGCGGGAACGACAGGGATAGGTTGTTTTGCGATATCGATCCCCAGGTCTAAACAACGCGTGTAGATCGTGGGGAAGTGTTCACGCAAGAATGATTCGGGTTGGTGTGAGATATCCAAATAGACACAATCGATACCGCGTTTCTTCATTTCGTAGTCAATGGCGCGTGCCACGATGTCTCGCGGTGCGAGCTCTGCGCGTTCGTCGTGCCAAGGCATGAATCGCGTTCCATCAGGCAACTTCAACAAGCCTCCCTCCCCACGAACCGCCTCGCTGATGAGGAATGACTTCGCGTGCGGATGGTACAAGCAGGTCGGGTGGAATTGCATGAATTCCATATTGGATACGCGGCATCCTGCACGCCAACCCATAGCGATGCCATCGCCAGTGGCAGTATCGGGATTGGTGGTGTACAGATAGACCTTACCTGCACCACCTGTCGCTAACACTGTGTTGTCTGCAGAGATGGTTCGAACCTCTCCCGAGGAAGAATCAAGAACGTATGCGCCTAGGCAGGATTGCTCTGATAGACCGATCTTCTTGCCAGTGATCAGATCGACTGCGATGTGATGTTCCAGAACGGTGACGTTGGGGTGCGCAAGCACTTTCTCGGAGAGCGTCTGTTGTACAGCTTTGCCTGTCGCATCGGCCGCATGGATGATGCGACGGTGGCTGTGTCCGCCTTCGCGGGTCAGATGGAAATCACTGCCGCCGTTCTCGTCCTTTGAGAACGGCACCCCTTGTTCGATCAACCAGTTAACGGCTGACGCGCCGCGCTCGACCACAAAGCGCGTGGTGATTGGGTCACATAGGCCGCCCCCCGCTGTTTGGGTGTCATTGATGTGTTCTTCGAGACTGTCTTCAGGGCTTAGTACGGCAGCGATGCCGCCTTGCGCCCACGCACTTGCGCCATCCAACAGATTTTTCTTGGTGACGATACCGACTTTTTGATGGTCGGCCAACTTGAGTGCCAAGGAGAGTCCGGCAAGTCCGCTACCGATGATGAGAGTGTCAAAGCGCAACACGTTGCTGAGAGTGGGTGGCTGAAATTGCTGTGACTATAGCAAATCTAGGCTTTCTGATCGGATAAATGAACTAAATATTTTTACTGTTGTCCATCCGCGCGTTACGGGCAAGGCTGACGATATGCACCCGTCCAGTTATACTGGGCAACCACGTCAAGTGGCTCAATATAGATAAAACCGGGAAACGGGATGGGTGACAGGGAGATTGATCAGCAGCTGGTAGAGCGCGCGCAACGCGGCGATAAGCACGCGTTCGAACTGCTTGTGGTTAAGTACCAGCGCCGTTTGGGACGATTGATTTCGCGGTTCGTACGTAATGCGGCTGAGGCGGAAGACCTGACACAAGAGGCGTTCATCAAGGCTTATCGAGCATTGCCTGCCTTTCGGGGGGATAGTGCCTTCTATACGTGGCTCTACCGTATCGGTATCAATACAGCCAAGAATCATCTGCTGGCGCAAGGCAGAAAAGCGCCCACCAGCACGCCTTTTGATGCTGAAGAGGCGGAAGATTTTGAAGATGCATCGTTGTTGCATGAAGTGGCGACGCCTGAGAATGAGTTGATGAGCAAACAGGTGGTGGATGTCGTGAACGCTTCTTTGCAACAACTCCCTGAAGATCTACGTACTGCATTGACTTTGCGTGAGATCGAAGGTTTGAGTTATGAAGAGATCGCGGAAGTGATGAACTGCCCGATCGGTACAGTCAGATCGCGCATATTCAGGGCGCGCGAAGTGGTCGCCACGAATCTGCGGCCACTGTTGGGAACAAGCGAAGATAAGAGGTGGTAAGCATGAAACAAGAAATATCAGTGTTGATGGACGGCGAGATGTTCGAGGATGAGGCGGATGCGTTCTTCGACAAACTCAAGCGACACCCCGAGACTCGACAAGATTGGGCAACTTATCATTTGATCGGTGATGCCTTGCGACAACCAGAACATATCCATCGCGATTTGAGCGCGTCCTTTAGAGAACGCTTGCAAGCCGAGCCGACCATCTTGGCGCCTCATAGTCGCAGTCCACAAAAGATCAAACATTACGCGCTTTCAGCGGCCGCCTCTGTGATGGCGTTGGCTATCGTGGCATGGATGTCGATGCAGATCAGCAATGAACCAGCCCCTCAGATGGCATCGATCCAGCAGAGCAATGCGATTCGCCCGGCTTCTTTCCAAGCGAATGATTATCTGATGGCTCACCACGAAGTTTCGCCTAGTTCCGATGTGCAAGGTGCAGCGACATACATCCATACGGTAGCAGCAAAATAGTGCGAAGCGAAACTCTACAACTTGGTGCTGGAATTCTGCTTTTGCAATTATTTGCAGGCTCAGTACATGCAGATCCTTTGCTTGAGGATTCCGACTGGTTGAAGACGATGGCTTTTGCAGGGCATCAGACCAATTACTCTGGTGTATTCGTCTATCAGTCTGGTGGGCGTGTCGAGATGTCTCGTATCACGCATATCGCGGATAAGACGGGAGAGCACGAGCGGCTGGAAGGTTTGGATGGTCTCAAACGCGAGGTCATCCGTAACAACGACAAAGTATGGCTCTATCTGGGCGATAAGAAGGTCAGGATAGAGAAGCGTCGTGCTCAACGCGCCTTCCCCGCGCTACTGCCTGAACAGATCCAGACGCTGAAAGAGAATTACCAGATCAGTCAGGGAGAGGAGGACAGGGTTGCGGATTATCACGCGCACACCGTGTTGTTTCAGCCCAAGGATGCTCTGCGTTACAAGCGCAAGATGTGGGCGCACAGTGAATCAGGTTTGTTGCTGAAGGCAGTAGTGTTGGATGAACGTAATCGTGTGATTGAGGAATACGCCTTTTCTCAGATAGAGATCGGCGGAAAGAATATCGATCGCAAGTGGATAGTTCCTAACGAAAAAGAGGCAGCTCATCTTGCTGGGCAGAAGAATCTGTCTCCGTTGCCTCCTGTAAGTTTGGAAAAGGCCCCTAGTGGCTGGCAGGTGGATTCGGTTCCGTCTGGATTCAAAAAGATACTTGAGATGCGTCGCGTCATCGCCGATAAGAAGTTGCCCGTCGTTCATATCGTCTATTCGGATGGTCTGTCCGGCATCTCCGTGTTCATCGAGAAGGTAAGTGATGTCACTGATGTTCCTGGGTTGTCTGGACGCGGTGCTGTGCATATGTATAACCGCTTGGTTGGAGACAATCTGGTGACGGTGGTCGGCGAGGTGCCTCCCCGAGTGGTTATTCAAGTGGCTGATTCAGTTCGCTTCGCAGGAGAGTGAGATGCTGGAGATGAGAGCCATCGTATTAAAAATAAAGGGGCGAGAGGCTGAGATCAGTCCGCTCGGTGGTGGTGGCTGCGGTCATTGCAACAGCGAAGGTGGTTGTGGCAGTGGCAAGCTGACGAAGATGTTTTGCAGTAGCCAACCCCGTGGTTTCATCGTACTCAACCAAGCAAATGCCAAAGTAGGTGATGAGGTGAATATCACCTTGCCAGAAGGCAGTCTGTTGCATAGCTCTGTGCGCATGTATCTGCTCCCTTTGTTGTTAATGTTTGCTGTTGGTTTTGTTGGCGCAACATTCGCAACTGATACCGCTAGTCGAGATGGTTACGCATTGGTCGGTTCAGTGTTAGGGCTGTTGATGGGTTTCGCTTTGGGTAAGTTCTTGCCCTTGGCCAATGATTCAAGGGCTGTCGTTCAGTCAATCGTCGTTTCCCGTACGTAATTCCTGTTCTTTTTTTATGAGGAAAATATGATCAAGCGTCTTCTTGTGTTGGCTTTTTCTATCGTTTTCACACAGTCGTCTTTTGCTAAGGATCTGCCTGATTTCACTGATTTGGTGGAGAAGCAAGGTGCGGCGGTCGTGAACGTGAGCACCACGCAGATCGTTCGTGCACAACAAGGTTTGCAGGGCATGCCCAACCTGCCAGAGAACGATCCGTTCTACGAATTCTTCAAGCGATTCGCTCCGCAAATGCCTCGTGAGCAAGAGTCGCAGTCTTTGGGTTCAGGTTTTCTCATCAGCGCCGATGGCTACATCTTGACCAATGCGCATGTCGTCGACCGTGCAGACAAGATCACGGTGCGCTTGTCTGACAAACGTGAATTCAAAGCCAAGGTGATTGGTGCAGATAAACGTACCGATGTGGCCTTGCTAAAGATCGATGCAACAGGTTTGCCCAAGGTCGCGATGGGTAATCCAGACTTGTTAAAAGTAGGCGAGTGGGTGCTGGCGATTGGATCGCCCTTCGGTTTTGATAGTAGTGTCACAGCAGGTATCGTAAGCGCCAAGGGGCGTTCACTACCGCAAGAGAATTTCGTACCATTCATTCAGACTGACGTTGCGATCAACCCTGGAAATTCAGGTGGCCCACTGTTTAATATGAAAGGCGAAGTGGTTGGTATAAATTCACAGATATACAGCCGCTCGGGTGGTTACATGGGCTTGTCGTTCTCCATCCCGATTGATGTCGCGATGGATGTGGTCAATCAGCTACGTGCGACGGGTAAAGTCACGCGTGGGCGAATCGGCGTGAGTATCCAAGAAGTCACGCGCGAATTGGCCGATTCATTTGGTCTTGTAAAACCAGCGGGTGCGCTGATCTCTGGGGTCGAGAAGGCTGGCCCTGCAGACAAAGCAGGCGTGCGTCCCAGCGACGTCATTCTGAAGTTCGATGGCAAGGCGATAACGCATTCGGCTGATTTGCCACGTATCGTAGCCGCAACCAAGCCAGGCAATAAAGTCGCAGTGCAGTTGTGGCGTAAGGGAACGACTTTGGAAGTAGCCTTGGTTGTTGGTGAGATACAAGACAATACCGAGAAGATGCGTGCTAAGGAAAGTAAAGAAGCTCAGGTGCAGTCGCAAAGTGTGAGTCGACTCGGTTTGACGCTGAGCGAGTTGAATGATGAGCAAAAAGCCGAGCTTCAAGTCGATGGTGGGTTGCTGGTGGAGGATGTTAAGGGTGCAGCTGCGCGCAGTGAGTTGCAACGCGGCGACGTGATCTTGGCTATTGGCAATATCGAGTTGCGCACCGTTGAGCAATTCAACGAGGTTCTGAAAAAGGTAGAGCAGGGTCGCAATATCGCCCTTTTAGTACGTCGCAGCGATGGCACGGTCTATGTGCCTATTCGTTTGGACGAGAAACAATAGCACCAAGGTCTGACTACGTATCCCGTCAAAATCGGCTAGAATCCGCGCCTCGCGCAACCGCCGCCACCTATCCTTTAAATCCTCTCCCGAAACGGGAGAGCCGATTGCCCCTTCTACCTCTGGGAGAAGGTTGGGATGAGGGAGCGGGATTTTATAAAAGAGCCTCTGCAGCACATCCGCAAGTGTTTTCTGTAAGCCAATAGCCAAGCAGGTTTTCACTGGTAATACCTGATTGCGTTCCTGATCCTACCCTCATTTCTACCCGCAATTTGTCGAGCTGCACTTGCAACCCCCCCTAAAATCCAATTGATCTGACCTTGTTTTTAGGGATAGACAGTTTCGCCCCCGTTGATCCAGCACTAATTGCTCTGCCAAACCCTTCTCGCACAAGGTCTGTGGTTTTTCTCAAGTCAAGATCAACACGCTCGGCCAATTCATGGCATGCGTTCATGTCGAAGCCGATCTCGTGATGCTTCGTTTTCTTCTGCCACTGCTTTATTTCATGCTTGATGATGCGTAGTCGCTGCGCTGGCGCTGGCCGTGGCACATCAAATACGTTCACCCTCGACAAGAGTGGCAGCGGTACTGATTCAATCGAGTTAGCTGTCAGGATGAATATCATTCGGCTGCAATCAAACTCCATACCAAAAAATTCATCCCTGAAGCATTTGGCCGACCGTGATTCAAGCAAGTCCAGCAAGGCAGGCAATATCGGCGCATTCGTGCTGTTGGCGATCTTGTCCACTTCATCGATAACAACAACAGGTGACGACGAATTACCCTTGGCCAGTAGATTGATCAGCGATCCATATTTGGCGTTAGTCCAGGTCGAATGGCTGCCGTTAATCTGAAAGGCAGCTTGTGCGCCACCAGCGGTTAGCTTTTCCATTTCAACGCCCAGCGCATCGGCGAGCTCAGTCGCGATATAGGTTTTGCCTATGCCCGGATCGCCGAGCAGCAGGATCGGCGTAACGTGGAAATCCTCTGGCGCCATAGCGCCAGAAAGGGTCAGATCGAGTTGTAGGCGGTTGAGCGGCATCTCCAGATTCTCGAAGTTTGCCTTTGCATTCTCAAGCTGGGCGCTAGCCCTCTTCACATTGGGAATTACGCGATAGCCATCGTTAAGTAATGCATGCTCGAGAACACGATCACCACCAGCACGTTTATCCTGATTGAGTTCGGACAACCGCTGCATTGCAGCATCAACCTTATCAGGATTGAACACCTGCACGCTACGACGTGGCTTTGCTTTCTTCCTGACGACACTGGCGGACGGAACTTCTTCAGCCGATGTCAGCGCTTTTTTCCAATGCTCGTGACATCGCCTAACAAGTTGCTGCGCCCTGATGTTGTCCAAGCGTTTTACCTTTTCTTCAAATCCAATCAACCAACGCTCGGTATTTTTATGCAGCTGTTTTGCTGTGTACTCGCCCCCAAAATGGATAAGCATCTGCTTTTCTGAATCCCAGCCCGGATTTAACGGCTGATTGAGCACATCAAATAAAGTGGCCTCGTCTTTTTCATGAACAAGGCTGAGTGTGACGGCAACAAACAAATCAATTGAAAACTCAAAGGTCACGCGATCCATTTTGCCACTTGCGTTTTCAAGAACGTTAGCCAAGTTGAATGCATCGCCTAGTTCATGCTCTGTTCCCTTACGGATGCTGGGAGCGAGTTCTCGAACAAGTAAGTTTGTGTTGCTGCTCATGATTTATCTCCTGATTTCAGATCGCGCATTAAATTTCCAAATTCAAAAACACCCCTTGAAATGCATACCCATAACCAACTGGTTTAATTAACACTTTATTAACACCTTGAAGTGATTCCAGTTTTTTTGCGGTGAAAGTAGTATACATAAAATACCGTAACTAGTTACGATATATTTAATCAATGCCAATCCGCCAGAAGATGGTTCGGACAGGCTGCCTCCCAGCAGCGCAATTGCGGCACACCAACTATCATCTGGTAACATTCAACGCTCACAACGATCCAACGCCCTGCAATACAACTAGGCAATTGCATAATGACAACTCGTTATAAAACCGAAGCGGAAAAGGCTGGCGTCAAGCGGCGCATGGCCGCATTACGCAAGCGGAAGGCTGAAGCGGGGTTGCGGCAGTATGTTTATTGGCTAACCGAAGAGAATGCGGAAAAAGTGAAGGAGTTTATTGAGGGGCTTGAAAAAAAACTATCTGAGGGGTGAATCCAACGGTGACGTGTGCATGCAGTTATGGCGAATATATAGACCGTTTGGCATATATCTTCAATTTCGTTAGCAGGTTAATATCGCGCGCATATTAAAAAAGGGGAGCAGTCTTGGATAAGCAGCACCTGTCCGAACGCGATATTTGCAGCAAATTCATTACACCAGCCGTCACCCGATCCGGCTGGGATCTGCACACCCAAATCCGCGAAGAAGTGAGCTTCACCAAAGGGCGCATCATCGTGCGCGGCAAGCTGCATACCCGTGGTGAATTAAAGCGCGCCGATTACATTCTCTACTACAAATCCAACATCCCGCTGGCCGTAATCGAGGCCAAGGACAACAGCTACAGCGTAGGTGCCGGTATGCAGCAGGCGCTGAACTATGCTGAAACCCTTGGTGTTCCATTTGTGTTCAGCTCCAATGGTGATGCCTTTCTGTTTCACGACCGCACCGGGCTGGCCGAGAAAACCGAACAGGAATTGGCACTGGATGCATTCCCATCGCCTGAGCAACTGTGGCAGCGCTATTGCGAGTGGAAAGGGTTGAAAACTGCCGATGCACGTCAAACGGTAGAAATGCCGTACTACGACGATGGCACAGACCGCGCCCCTCGTTATTACCAGGCCAATGCCATCAACAACACGGTGGAAGCCGTAGCCAAAGCACAACAGCGCATCCTGCTGGTAATGGCCACTGGCACGGGCAAGACCTATACCGCGTTCCAGATCATCTGGCGGCTGTGGAAATCCGGCACCAAGAAACGCATCCTGTTTCTGGCAGACCGCAACATTCTGGTAGATCAAACCAAGAACAACGATTTCAAACCGTTCGGCGCGGCGATGACCAAGATCAGCAAGCGCCAGATCGACAAAAGCTATGAGATTTATCTGTCCTTGTATCAGGCAGTCACCGGCAGCGAAGAAGAGCAGAACATCTACAAACAGTTCTCGCCGGATTTCTTTGATCTGATTGTGATCGACGAATGCCATCGCGGCAGCGCAGCGGAAGATTCCGCCTGGCGCGAAATTCTGGCCTATTTTTCATCGGCAACCCATGTGGGTTTAACTGCTACGCCGAAAGAAACCAAGGACGTTTCCAGCATTACTTACTTTGGTGATCCGATCTACAGCTACACCTTGAAGCAGGGCATCGAAGACGGCTTTCTAGCGCCGTACAAGGTCGTGCGCATCGACATCGACAAAGACGTGCAGGGTTGGCGTCCGAGTAAAGGCCAGACCGACAAAAATGGCGTGTTAGTCGAAGACCGTGTGTATAACCAGATCGACATGGATCGCACACTGGTGTTGGAGAAACGCACGGAGTTGGTCGCTAAAAAGATCACTGAATTTCTGGTAGCAACTGATCCCTACGCCAAGACCATCGTGTTCTGCGATGACATCGACCACGCCGAACGCATGCGCCAAGCCTTGGTCAACCTGAACCCCGAGCGCGTGCAGGAAAACCGTAAATACGTAATGCGCATCACTGGCGATGAAAATGAAGGCAAAGCCGAGTTGGATAACTTCATCAACCCTGAAGAGCGCTACCCGGTAATCGCCACCACCTCCAAGCTCATGACAACCGGGGTCGATGCGCAAACCTGCAAGCTGGTGGTGCTGGATCAGCACATCAAATCCATGACCGAGTTCAAGCAAATCATCGGGCGCGGTACGCGCATCAATGAGGATTACGGCAAGTTCTGGTTCACCATCATGGATTTCAAAAAGGCGACTGAACTATTTGCGGACGAGGCCTTTGATGGCCCGCCAATTGTGATTTACGAACCCAAGCCGGGTGAACCGCCCGTACCGCCAGAGCCGACTGACGGCCTTGATGAAAACGGCAATCCACTACCGCCGGAGGGAACAGATACCGGCGATACAACGGCAGGGCCGGGCGAAGACGGTGAGGGTGGAAGCGGTCGTGTGAAATACGTGATCGGCGACGTATCGGTGTATGTGGTTGCAGAGCGCGTGCAGTATTACGGGCCGGATGGAAAACTGATTACCGAATCGCTCAAGGATTACACCCGTCAGACGGTGCGTAAAGATTATTCCTCACTCGATGAATTCCTGCGCCGCTGGACTAAAGCCGAGCGCAAGGCCGCCATCCTGCAAGAGTTGGAAGAACACGGCGTATTGCTGGAGCCGCTAGCCGAGGAAGTGGGCAAACGTTTCGATGCCTTCGACCTGATCTGCCACGTTGCCTTTGACCAGCCGCCGCTAACCCGGCGCGAACGTGCGGAACAAGTGAAAAAGCGCAACTACTTTGCCAAGTACGGCGAACAGGCGCGCAAGGTGCTGGAAAGCTTGCTGGAGAAATACGCCGATACCGGTATAGAAAATATCGAAGACATGAAAATACTCACCATCGACCCATTCAAAAACATGGGCACAGCCAGTGAACTGGTAGCAGCCTTTGGCGGCAAACCAGCCTACATCGCGGCACTGCATGAGCTGGAACAAAACCTTTACGCCTAATCAAGCTGTACCAATAAGAAGACCTATATATGAGCATCTCCTCCACCATTAAATCCATCCAGGACATCATGCGCAAAGACGTAGGCGTTGATGGTGACGCCCAGCGCCTGAGCCAATTGGTGTGGATGCTGTTCCTGAAAATCTTCGACGACCGCGAAAGCGAATGGGAGCTGCTGCAAGACAATTACAAATCGCCCTTGCCGAAGAAATATCGCTGGCGCAACTGGGCCGCCGATGCGGAAGGCATGACTGGTGAAGAACTGAAGCAGTTTCTCGACAACGACCTGTTCCCGGCCTTGCAGTCGCTGCAAGCCAAAGGCGGCGATCAACGCGCCTATGTGATCCGCTCGGTATTTGAGGATGCCTACAACTACATGAAGTCCGGCCAGTTGATCCGGCAGGTCATCAACAAGATTCAGGAAGGTGTGGATTTCAACAAGGCACAAGAGCGCCATCTGTTCGGCGATATGTACGAGCAATTGCTGCGCGATCTACAGGCGGCAGGAAATGCGGGTGAGTTTTACACACCGCGTGCTGTGACCGAATTCATGGTGCGCATGACCAATCCGCGCCTCGGAGAAAAGATACTGGACCCGGCCTGCGGCACCGGCGGTTTCCTTTCCTGCTCGATTGAACACATCCGCAAACAGGATGTGAAAACAGTGGAAGATGAAGCGCAATTGCAGGCCAATATTTTCGGCATCGAGAAAAAGCCGATGCCGCATTTGCTGTGTACCACCAACATGATCCTGCACGGCATCGACGTGCCGTTCAATATCCGCCACGACAACACCCTGGCGCGCCCGCTGATTAGCTGGGGGCCGAAAGAGCGCGTGGATGTTGTCGTCACCAACCCACCATTCGGCGGCATGGAAGAAGACGGTATTGAAACCAACTTCCCCGCCACCTTTCGCACCCGTGAAACCGCCGATCTGTTTCTCGTGCTGATCATGCAATTGCTCAAAGCCGGTGGCCGTGCCGCGCTGGTTTTGCCGGATGGCTTCCTGTTCGGTGAAGGCATCAAGACGCGCATCAAAGAAAAGCTACTGGAAGAGTGCAACCTGCACACCATCGTGCGCCTGCCCAATGGTGTATTTTCACCTTACACCAGCATCAAGACCAACCTGCTGTTCTTCACCAAAGGCACGCCCACCCAGCATATCTGGTTTTACGAACACCCGTATCCGCCCGGTGTGAAAAGCTACAACAAAACCAAACCGATGAAGATCGAAGAGTTTGATGCAGAGGCGGCATGGTGGGGCAAAGAGAAAGACGGCTTTAAAAAGCGCGTAGCAAATGAATACGCGTGGAAGGTGAGCTTGGAAGACATCAAAGCTCGCAACTACAACCTGGACTGCAAAAATCCGCACGTCGGCGAGCAAGAAATCCATGATCCCGATGTGCTGCTGGCGCAATACGCCGCCATGCAGCAGGACATCGCCGCGTTGCGCGGCCAGTTGAAAGGCATTCTGGGGGATGCGCTACAGCGTGGTGTAAATGCATGAACACCATCCAGACTTTACTGACCGAAAATATCGGCATCTGGTTAGCAGCGGATACCGAGAAAAAATCAGGCCGTGGACGTGCATCAAGCAATGCCGCTAACGTTTATGGCATCAGGAAGCTGCGTGAATTGATTTTGGATCTTGCGGTGCGCGGCAAGCTGGTACCGCAAGATGCAAACGATGAACCTGCCAGCGAATTGCTCAAGCGCATACAGGCCGAAAAAGCCAAGCTGATTGCGGAAGGTAAGATCAAGAAAGGCCAGCCTCTATCTAAAATAGCAGAGCATGAATTGACGTTTGATCTGCCAAACGGATGGGATTGGGTGAGACTTGGACAAATTGGAGACTGGGGCGCAGGAGCAACGCCACTACGCAGTATTTCAAGTTACTACGGTGGTGAAACACCGTGGTTCAAGTCCGGCGAATTAACGGCGGATTTCATTGAGATCTCTGAAGAGACAATAACTGATCGCGCTTTAAAAGAATGCTCACTTCGCTTGAATCAAACTGGCGATGTGCTGATTGCCATGTATGGTGCAACAATTGGCAAGACCGCAATTCTGAAAGTCCCTGGTACAACTAATCAAGCTGTATGTGCCTGTACACCAAACACAGGTATTTTTAATCGATATTTATTGGTGTTGCTGAAAGCCATGAAGTCCAATTTCATTGGGCAGGGCGCTGGCGGTGCACAACCAAACATTTCTCGAGAAAAAATAATTGCAACTGTTGTTGCGATACCTCCGAGTGAAGAGCAGCGCCGCATCGTCGCCAAAGTCGATGAACTGATGGCGCTGTGCGACCAACTGGAAGCCCATCACATCAACGCCGCCGAAGCCCACGAAAAACTCGTGAGCCATCTGCTCGGCACACTCACCCAATCGCAAAACGCCGCAGACTTCAGCGCCAACTGGCAGCGCATCGCCGCGCATTTCGACATTCTGTTTACCACCGAAGCCAGCATCGACGCTCTCAAGCAAACCCTGCTGCAACTGGCAGTGATAGGCAAGCTCGTGCCGCAAGATGCGAAAGACGAACCAGCAAGCGAATTTGTCAAAGAAATTATCGCTGAAAAAAAACGCTTGGTAAAAAGTGGAGAAATAAAAAAAGAACAATCTCTATTGGAAATATCAGAAGAAGAAAAGCACTTTGATTTGCCTTTAGGTTGGGCATTCGAAAGGTTGGGAAATCTATACGAAATACAACGAGGATCCTCACCTCGACCCAAAGGTGATTCAAGATATTTTTCAAACGAGGCGACTGAGTATCATTGGATAAAAATTTCAGACATAACAGCGTACACAATAGACAATATGCTTACCGCAACCGA
>PNNY01000004.1 GCA_013824485.1 Sideroxydans sp. | reverse complement strand
GAAACTGAGCGGACGAGAGCTCGCTTTAGTGATGCAAGAAGTCGGTGTCGCCGGTAAAGGTGGCGCCACTTTCCCCACTCACGCAAAGCTCATCCCACCCAATGGTTGCACTATCGACACCATCATCGTCAACGGCGCGGAGTGCGAACCTTTCCTCACTTGCGACCATCGCGTGATGGTGGAGCGTGCGCAGGACATCATGGAGGGCATCAAGTACGCACGCCGTGTGTGCGGTGCACCCCACGCCATCATCGCGGTAGAGGACAACAAGATGGATGCGGTCGCTGTTTTGAAAGCCGCATTACCGGCTGATGGTTCGGTATCCGTCAAAGTCGTGGCGACCAAATACCCGCAAGGTGCGGCCGAGACACTGATCAAAGCCTTGCTAGGTCGCGAAGTCCCCGCAGGCAAACGCAGCTCCGCCGTCGGCGTGGTGATGAACAACGTGATGACGCTCGCCTACATCGGTAGATTATTGCCGCTGGGTGAAGGCATGACCGAACGCGTCATCACCATCGCAGGCCCCTCGGTCGAACGGCCTGGCAACTACATCATCCCTATCGGCACCCCTTTACGCTTCGTACTTGAATATGTAGGCGCGCGCAGCACAGCGAACGAGATCATCTTGGGTGGCCCAATGATGGGGACGACCATCCCCTCGGTGGACGTGCCCATCACCAAAGGTGTTTGCGGCGTATTGGCCTTTGGCAAGAAGGATGCGGAACCCCCTCAGATCTATCCTTGTATCCATTGCGGAGAGTGCGTGAACGCCTGTCCGAAGAAACTTAATCCGACCCAGTTGGGCATGTTGGCTGCCAAACGTGAATACGACGTGATGGCAGAATCGTTTTTACTTGGCGAATGTTTTGAATGCGGCTGTTGCAGCTATGTGTGTCCCTCACATATTCCCCTGGTGCAACAATTTCGTGTCGCCAAGTATTTTCTTAAGAACCGGGAGAAGGTGACGTGAGTAAACATCGTATCGAGCTACGCGCCGCTCCTCATCAGCACAGCGGACACAGCGTACCCACCATCATGCGCAACGTGGTGTATTCCTTGCTGCCCATCTGCGGCTTCTCTGTGTGGCAATACGGTTTGTCGGCGCTGGCACTGTTGCTCACCGTCACCGCCACCTGTCTTGCCACTGAACGTCTGCTCAATCGCAATGCGAACACGCTGGGCGACTGGAGCGCGGCGATCACCGGCATCCTGCTGGGACTGACCCTGCCCCCCGCCTTCCCCTTGTGGATGGCTATCGTCGCCGGTTTCGTCGCCATCGCCATCGGTAAGGCGATGTTCGGCGGACTGGGACACAATCCGTTCAACCCAGCCCTGGTCGGCCGCGCCTTCGTGCAAGCAGCCTTCCCCGTGGCCATCACCACTTGGGTACCCGCGTTCTCGGCCAACCGTTTCAGCGAGTTCGTCCCCACCACCTTCACCGCACCGTTGATGATGCCGCCCGACATCGTGGGCTGGGTGAAACAGCAAGGCGTGGATGCCTTCACGGGCGCGACACCCTTGGCACGTTGGAAGTTCGAGAACGTGACCGCCTCGGCACATGACCTGCTGACTGGCACCGTGACTGCCTCCGCAGGCGAGACTTCCGCCCTGCTCATCCTGATGTGCGGCGCTTATCTCGCCATACGCAAATTCATGGACTGGCGCATCCCTGTCGCGGTACTAGGTTCGGCAGCACTCACCGCTTGGGCGTTCCAGCTGTATGACCCGGCGCACTATCCCGCGCCGCTCTTCGTGCTGCTCTCTGGCGGATTGATGATCGGTGCGATCTACATGGCGACCGATATGGCGACCTCACCCGTCACGCCCGTCGGTGTGTGGATCTACGGTGTCATCATCGGCGTGATGACGGTCATCATCCGTTACTTCGGCGGCCTCACTGAAGGGGTGATGTACGCCATATTGCTGGGCAATGCACTGACGCCACTCATCGACCAATACACCCAACCGCGCGTGTATGGCACAGGCCGAAAGGAAAAGCCATGAGCGAACCGATCCCAGTGCACACCAGCCCCAGCAATAAGATGATCATCACCATGGGACTGGTCGCGAGCATCTGCGGCGTGCTCATCGTGGGCGCTTACGAAAGTACGCAAGACGCTATCGCCAATAATAAACGCATCATGGTCGAGCGCGCCGTGTTCAAAGTGCTGCCCGGGGCGGCAAAGGTGAGCGAGTACGTTGCCACGCCAAGTGGTATCCAAGCCCTCACAGGCAACGTTCCTGAAGGGGGCATGAAGTTCTACGCCGCTTACGACCAAGCGGGGGTGCTCAAAGGCATCGCGGCAGAAGCGGCAGGCAAAGGTTACGCCGACATGGTGCGCGTGCTGTACGGCTACGATACGAAGTGCCAGTGCATCATCGGCATCGGCGTGGTGTCTATGCGCGAGACGCCCGGCATCGGCGACAAGATCATCACCGATAAGGAGTTCCTCAAGAACTTCGATGCCTTGGATGTGCGCGTGAACGCGGAGATGAGCGCACTGGCGAACGCGGTGAAGGTCGTGAAGCACGGCAGCAAGCAGAACGCGTGGGAGATCGATGCCATCGCAGGCGCGACCGTCACGACCAAGGCCGTCGGTCGCGGCATCAATGAGAGTGCGCAGAAGTTGATGCCGCTGTTAGTGCCACATGTTAAGGAGTTGCTTCCATGAACCCGAAAAAAGAGATCGACGAAGGCATCACCTTCGATACCTTCATGGAAGGTGTATGGCGGCAGAATCCCGTGTTCGTCATGGTGTTGGGTATGTGCCCCACGCTCGCGGTGACTGTCTCCGCAGTGAACGCGGTGTCGATGGGTATCGCCACCTTGTTCGTGCTGGTGAGTTCTTGCCTGCTGGTCTCACTCATCCGCAACTTGGTGCCGAAGGAAGTCCGTATCGCCACCTACATCGTCATCATCGCCACCTTCGTGACGCTGGTGGACTACATCATCCAAGCGGTGAGTCTGTCGCTGTACGAAGCACTAGGTGCATTCATCCAACTCATCGTGGTGAACTGCATCATCTTGGGGCGTGCCGAGGCGCATGCTTCCAAGAACCCGCCGCTCAAGGCTGTCGTGAATGCACTCGGTATGGGCATCGGATTCACCATCGGTTTGCTGGCCTTGGGCGCGACGCGCGAGATATTGGGCGCGGGCAAATTGTTCGGCTTCTCGCTGTTCGGTGAACACTTCCAACCTTGGGTGGTGATGGTGTTGCCACCCGGTGGCTTCTTCGTTTTAGGTGCTTGGCTGCTGCTGTTCTCATTCATGCGCAGTCGTTCGGCAACAGAGTGAAGAACATGGGCGCTTTTGGAAATTCTGTTTTGCGGGATGAAGCGCAAGGAGCCGCGCAGTGAACAACGAGACATATCAGATAGATAGGCGAGGCGTGAACGAGCACGCGACGCAGCGATTCGCCCGCAAAATGAATTTACAAAGGTGCCCACATGAATGAGTCATTGAGCCAGATCTTTATCGCCACCCTGCTCACCAACAACTTCGTGTTGGCGATGTTCTTGGGGCTGTGTCCGTTCTTGGGCGTGTCTGGTCGTTTGGGGACTGCTTTGCCGATGGGTATCGCCACTACTTTCGTGATGCTGGTCGCCTCGTTGTGTGCCTATGGATTGAACTTGTTGTTGAGCTATTTCCACCTCGACTTCTTGCGCCTCATCTCCTACATCGTGGTCATCGCCTCATCTGTGCAACTGGTCGAAATGGTGATGAAGAAATACAGCCCTGCCTTGTTCCGCGCGCTGGGAATCTATCTGCCGCTCATCACCACCAATTGTGCGGTGTTAGGCGTAGCATTGTTCCAGACAGCACGTGACTACGACTTCGCACAATCGCTCACTTTCTCGTTTGGGGGCGGTGCAGGATTCACGCTGGCTTTGGTGTTGATGGCTTCGCTGCGTGAGCGTCTGCAACTGGCGAATGTGCCGACACTAGTACAGGGCACGGCGCTATCGCTCATCTTGGCGGGATTGCTGTCGCTGACCTTCATGGGATTCGCTGGATTGGGGGGTGGGGAATGATCTACATACAGACCATATTGATCGTACTGACGCTGATGACTGCGTTCATCTTAGTGCGCAACGCCGCAAGACGTTACGCCGAACGCCATCCCGAGTTCGGCCCCTTACGCGAAGAGGGTGAAGGTTGCGGCTGCGGCAATCACAAATGCGGTGAATCTCAATGCAAGAAATCTGTAAGTAAACAGGGGTAAGTTGCCAGTCGGCGAATGTATTCAATCGTAGTTAGGGCGCTTCTAGAAATTCAAAGTTCTAAGCAAGACAAGGCGCGAGCAAAAAATTGCGACGCGGCATATATGAAATATGTGAGAAGCAATTTTTTGTGAGCAACGCAGTATTGCGACGAAATTTGGATTTATAGATGTGCCCGTTACTAATCATCAGGAGATAGTCATGCAACCCTACGTCATTCCATTCCAGTCCCTCGGTATCGCGGACATTCCAGAGGTGGGCGGAAAGAACGCCTCTCTCGGCGAGATGATCTCGAACCTGAGCTCATCAGGCGTTCACGTCCCTGGCGGCTTTGCCACCACGGCACAGGCTTACCGCGACTTCTTGGCGTATGGCGGGCTGGACAAGCGTATCGAAGAGCGACTCTCCACCCTGAACGTGGATGACGTGTCCGCGCTAGCAGAAGCGGGGCGCACCATCCGTAGTTGGATAGTGGAAGCGCCGCTACCAGATCGTCTGAATGCCGAGATCCGCACCCACTACGACAAGCTAGTTGCCGAAGGTGAAGGCAGCTTCGCCGTGCGCTCCTCTGCCACCGCAGAAGACTTGCCCGACGCGTCCTTCGCAGGTCAGCAAGAGACCTTCCTCAACATCCATGGCATCGACAACATCCTGCACGCCATCCGTGAGGTGTTCGCTTCCTTGTACAACGACCGCGCCATCTCCTATCGCGTACACAAAGACTTCACCCACGCCGATGTGGCACTGTCCGCCGGTATCCAGCGCATGGTGCGTTCCGACATGGGCGCATCGGGTGTGATGTTCACCATGGATACCGAATCTGGTTTCCGCGATGCGGTATTCATCACCTCGTCTTATGGTTTGGGCGAGATGGTGGTGCAAGGCGCGGTAAATCCCGACGAGTTCTACGTGCACAAACAACAGCTGGCAGCGGGCTTCCCTGCGGTCGTGCGCCGTGGCCTAGGTTCCAAACAACAACGTATGGTGTTCGACGAGCAGCGTTCCGCTGGACGCTCATGCCGCATCGAGCCTGTTCCTGTCGCTGACCAACGTCGCTTCTCTCTCACTGACGAAGACGTGTTGCAACTGGCGCGTTACGCCATGTCTATCGAGAAACACTACGGTCGTCCGATGGACATCGAGTGGGGCAAAGATGGCTTAGATGGCAAGCTATACATCCTGCAAGCGCGTCCCGAGACAGTGAAGTCGAACGCAGCCGCAGGAGGCACTGAGAAGTATCGTTTGCAACAACGTGGTGACGTATTGGTGGAAGGTCGCGCCATCGGTCAAAAGATCGGGGCAGGTCGCGTGCGTATCGTTCACGACATCTCCGAGATGAGCAAAGTACAAGCGGGCGACGTGCTGGTCACCGACATGACCGATCCCAACTGGGAACCGGTGATGAAGAAGGCCGCCGCCATCGTCACCAACCGTGGCGGGCGTACCTGCCACGCTGCCATCATCGCGCGTGAGTTAGGCATCCCCGCCATCGTGGGTTGCGGCCATGCGACCACGGCATTGCAAGAAGGCGAATCGGTAACCGTGTCTTGTGCCGAGGGCGACACTGGTTTCGTGTATCACGGCAAATTGCCGTTCGAGATCGTGGTGCATAGCGAAGAAGCGCTGCCGCAGATCCCGGTGAAGTTGATGCTCAACGTGGGTAACCCCACGCTGGCGTTCGAATTCGCACAGATGCCATCGGCAGGTGTGGGCTTGGCGCGCTTGGAATTCATCATCAACAACCTCATCGGCATCCACCCCAAGGCCGTGCTGGAACACAACCGCCTGCCGTCCAAGATCCACGAAGCAGTGATGCAACGTTGCGCAGGCTATGCCGATCCAGTCGAGTTCTATGTAGAGAAGATCACCGAAGGCGTCGCCACCTTGGCGGCTGCGTTCTGGCCGAAGAAAGTCATCGTGCGTATGTCCGACTTCAAGTCGAACGAATACCGCAAACTCATCGGCGGCGAGATCTACGAACCGATGGAAGAGAATCCGATGATTGGCTTCCGTGGTGCGGGTCGTTACGTCGCCGCTAACTTCAGCGACTGCTTCGAACTCGAATGCCGCGCCATGAAGCGTGTGCGCGAGAAGATGGGTTACACCAACGTCGAGTTGATGATCCCCTTCGTGCGTACTGTAGGCGAAGCACGCGAAGTCGTCGCCACCTTGGAAAAGAACGGCTTGAAGCGCGGCGTGAATGGCTTGCGTCTCATCATGATGTGCGAGATCCCTTCCAACGCCTTGCTGGCGGAGCAGTTCCTCGAATACTTCGACGGCTTCTCCATCGGCTCCAACGACCTGACGCAACTCACGCTCGGTCTGGATCGCGACTCCAGCTTGGTGGCAGACCGCTTCGACGAACGCGACGATGCCGTGAAAGCCTTGCTCAAGATGGCCATCGAGACCTGCAACCGTAAAGGCAAATATGTTGGTATCTGCGGCCAAGGCCCATCCGACCATTTTGACTTCGCGCAATGGTTGATGGAGATAGGTATCCAAACCATGTCGCTCAACCCAGACACCTTGCTGGAGACTTGGCGCAAGTTGGGACAGGTCGAGAAGAAGTAAGCACTTTCTAGCAATACATCTGATGCCCTCTTCCCGCTATAAGTGGGGGCGGGCATTTTTATGTCTTAGTAATATGTAAGCGGAAAACGATATTAGTCATCGCGGTTTTGAATAGTTGATTAATCGCACTATCTACCGTACTATATATCGCACTTGAAACAACACGTAGGAAATGCCATATGTCCAACCTGACCGCAAATGACTTAAAGACCAGAGGTATCGTTGCTATCGAAGCTGCGCTATCTGATCGACCAGAAGCAATCTTGTCGGTACGCGGCAAGGATCGGTTTGTGGTGATGGATATTGCGCACTATCACTACCTGCGCGAATGTGAGTTGGAAGCCGCACTCGCCGAGACGCATGCCGATGTAGCGGCTGGGCGTTATGTCAAAGAATCAGCCGCAGCCCATGTGAAGCGCGTGAAAAAATCTGCCGCATGAGCTTCCAGCTTATCTTCACTGCGCAGTACGAAAAACGCGCCTCACGTTTTCTGAAGCGTCATCCAGAACTAGAGAAGCAATATCTCAAGACGCTACAACTACTGGAATTGAATCCGCATCACCCCTCATTACGCTTGCATGCCTTGAGCGGCAAACTGCAAGGATTGCATTCTGTCTCCATCAATCTTTCGTATCGCATCACACTGGAATTGCTGATCCAAGACGAAGAGATCATTCCTGTGAACGTTGGCGACCATGATGTGGTGTATTGAGGGCTTGATGAATGAAATCTGCTCACAATTGATTGAGTAGTGCTCACACCGTCTATTTCTACGCCATCCCGTATCCGCCATACCACCTCACCCAAGGGGGGCAAAGCTTGTCTTTCTCCCCTGTTTCCAGTACCTTGCGTCCCTCGCTAGGGGTCTGCCCGAGAAATAAAAATCGCGGCAGTGAGACACACCCTTTGAACCTGTACGGGTCATGCCGTCGTAGGGAAGCATCCGATGATGCTCCCCGCTAATTTTGGAGCATCACAATGAACGCCAATCCCCAATTCCTCGCCACCTCTGCTCACGTTGATGAGGCCGCCGTCAAGCCGTTGCCGAATTCGCGCAAGGTCTATGTGCAAGGTTCGCGTCCTGACATCCAAGTGCCGATGCGCGAGATCACTCAAGACGAAACACCGGCCAGCATGGGCGCGGAAGTAAACCCTCCGGTTTACGTGTACGACTGCTCCGGCCCTTACACCGACCCGAAAGTAAAGATCGACATCCGCTCCGGCTTGGCCGAGATGCGCGCAGGCTGGATCGCCGAGCGTGACGACACCGAAGCCTTGCCTCACCTCACTTCCGAATACGGACGTCAGCGCTTGAACGACCCCGCATTGGCTGACATGCGTTTCAACTTGCAACACACACCGCGCAAAGCTAAGCCCGGCAAGAATGTGACGCAGATGCACTACGCGCGCCAAGGCATCATCACGCCAGAGATGGAATACATCGCCATCCGCGAGAACCAAAAAGTAGACGGCATGAGTGAGATGATGTTGAAACAACATCCGGGCGAGAACTTCGGCAAAGCGATGCCGAAGAAGATCACACCTGAGTTCGTGCGCGCCGAAGTGGCCGCTGGTCGCGCTGTCATCACCACCAACATCAACCACCCTGAATGTGAGCCGATGATCATTGGCCGCAACTTCCTCGTGAAGATCAACGCCAACATCGGCAACTCGGCGCTGGGTTCCAGCATCCAAGAAGAAGTGGAGAAGATGACTTGGGCCATCCGTTGGGGCGGCGACACGGTGATGGACTTGAGCACCGGCAAGAACATCCACGAGACACGCGAATGGATCATCCGCAACTCACCTGTGCCTATCGGAACTGTGCCAATCTATCAAGCGCTGGAAAAAGTGAACGGCAAGGCTGAAGACCTGACGTGGGAGATATTCAAAGACACGCTCATCGAGCAAGCCGAACAGGGCGTGGACTATTTCACCATCCATGCGGGCGTATTGCTGCGCTACATCCCGATGACGGCGAACCGCATGACTGGCATCGTGTCGCGCGGCGGCTCCATCATGGCGAAGTGGTGCTTGGCACATCACAAAGAGAACTTCCTCTACACGCACTTCGAAGAGATCTGCGAAATCATGAAGGCGTACGACGTGACCTTCTCGCTGGGTGACGGCTTGCGTCCTGGCTCCATCTACGATGCCAACGACGAAGCGCAACTGGGCGAGTTGAGGACGCTGGGCGAACTGACCCAAGTGGCGTGGAAACACGACGTACAAGTGATGATCGAAGGCCCCGGCCACGTGCCGATGCACATGATCAAAGAGAACATGGACCTGCAACTGAAGTGGTGCCACGAAGCGCCGTTCTACACGTTGGGCCCACTGACGCAAGACATCGCACCTGGCTACGACCACATCACCAGTGCCATCGGCGCGGCGATGATCGGCTGGTTCGGCACCGCCATGTTGTGCTACGTGACGCCGAAGGAACACTTGGGCTTGCCTAACAAGGCCGACGTGAAGGAAGGCATCATCACCTACAAGATCGCCGCCCACGCCGCCGACCTAGCTAAGGGACACCCCGGTGCGCAGGTGCGCGACAACGCCATGAGCAAGGCGCGCTTCGAGTTCCGCTGGGAAGATCAGTTCAACCTCGGCCTCGACCCCGACCGTGCGCGCGAATTCCACGACGAGACTCTGCCCAAGGAGTCCGCCAAGATCGCCCACTTCTGCTCCATGTGCGGCCCGCATTTCTGCTCGATGAAGATCAGCCAAGACGTGCGTGACTTCGCCGCCAAGGAAGGTCTATCCGAACAGATGGCTTTGGAAAAAGGCATGCAAGTGAAGTCCATCGAGTTCGTGAAGCAAGGCGCTGAGGTCTATCACAAAGCTTGAACCGTGGCACAAGGCTCGATGATGGAATGTCGTAGCGGGTGCGGTGCGTGTTGCATCGCCCCTTCCATCACCTCTCCCCTGCCCGGCATGCCGCAAGGCAAACCGGCTGGCGTGCGATGCGCACAACTGCTGGATGACGATCGTTGTGCCGTGTTCGGCAAACCAGAGCGCCCCACCTTCTGTGGTGGACTACGACCTTCGACTGAGATGTGCGGCGAATCACGCGAGCAGGCGATGCAGTGGCTATCAAGCTTGGAGCTTGCCACGCGACCCTCGGTATAATCGCGCCATGTCACGCAGTCACTCTCTACTCCCTTCGTCCGAGATCACCTCCGATTCCCCTTGCAGCGGTCATTGCACGACCGTGTTGGGTGACGATGTGTGCCGCAGCTGTCATCGCACTTTCGAAGAAATCACGCGCTGGGTACAGATGAATGACGCCGAACGCTGTGCAGTGAACCAACGTATCGCCACCCTAAAACTAAAACGACACTAATCCATGGACATCATCCTGTTACTCAAAGCCGCCATCCTTGGCGTAGTGGAAGGTCTGACCGAATTCCTGCCTATCTCCTCCACCGGCCACCTCATCATCTTGGGTGACTTGATGGGTTACAACGATGAGACCAGCAAAGTGTTCAAGATCGTCATTCAACTCGCTGCCATCCTTGCGGTATGCTGGGACTACCGTGAACGCCTCACCAAGATGGTCGTTGGTTTGCCCAGCGATGCGCCTTCGCAACGTTTCGCCACGCTGCTGTTCATTGGCTTCTTACCTGCGGCGGTACTTGGTTTCATGTTCCACTCCACCATCAAAGCGCTTTTGTTTAACCCGATCACCGTCGCCACGGCGCTGATCGTGGGCGGCTTCATCATCTTGTACGTTGAACGCCGCGCCTACCACCCAACCATCAATTCGGTGGATGAGATGCGTTGGCAGGATGCGCTCAAGGTGGGCTTCGCGCAGGCGCTGGCGATGATCCCCGGCACCTCTCGCTCGGGCGCCACCATCATGGGTGGTTTGATCTTTGGGATGTCGCGCAAGACAGCAGCGGAGTTCTCGTTCTTCCTTGCCATCCCGACGATGTTCGCCGCGACGGCTTACGACTTATACAAGAACTGGTCGCTACTGCACGCCTCTGACCTGCCTGTGTTCGCAGTAGGTTTCGTGACATCGTTCATTGCCGCCATGTGGGCAGTAAAGACCTTTATCCGCTTCATCTCCAACCACACCTTCGTTGTCTTCGCGTGGTATCGCATCGTATTCGGCGTGATCGTTTTGCTCACTGCCTATACTGGTGTGGTGAGCTGGTCAGCGGCTTGAGGTTCATTCAGCATTAATCGCTTAAAAAGTAATAGGTTAATACTGATTCACTTTTTACACTTTCAAGCGTATGTTGTGAGTCCACGATGTGTGAGGAGGATTCATGTTGCCTAGCTTCCTGAAAAAATACAGCAGTTCGCTCCAACTCAAGCTTTTCTTCTCGCTAACCGCCGTGGTCGCGACGAGCTTGGTTCTGACGCTGGCCGCTCAAGTCTTTTTGGTACAGGATTACTTCGTCCATCAAGCTGAATCAAACCTACGCAACAGTAACTATCTATTGAGCCGCGTCCTTGCCGACCCGCTGTTCGAACGCGACCTCACTCTGTTGCAAGCTCGTCTCAAGACCATTCAAGCGCGCAATCCACGTTGTGGGATGCAACTGAAAGATGACAGCGGCAATGTCATCTTCAAACGCGGCATTTCTTCTGCGCGTCTCGATTCTGGATTCAGCCCCAATAGCTTCGACGGCTGTTATGACACGATGCTGCCTGTCGTGCGCGGTGAAGATACGATCGGGATGCTGCGCTTTGGGATCAGCACGGAAGAGATCGCAAGTTCAAGAAACGATCTGATACAGAAGAGCGTGATGATATCGGTGTTCCTGTTTGCACTGTTCTTGTTGCCTTTCTTCATTCAGATCCGACGCATGATGCAACCGTTGAATCAGCTATCTGAATCTGCGTTGCAATTCTCGCAAGGTAATTTCGATCACTCCATCCCTGCGCTTCTCGAAAGGAAGGATGAAGTAGGTCAATTGGCCAGCAACTTCCAAGGCATGGCAAAAGCCTTAGCAAAGAATCGTGACTGGCAAGAAGCCACGATGTCTGCGTTGAATGACGAAAAATCGGTTTTGGACACGCTGCTGGCGTCCCTTCCTGTAGGCGTGTTCTTTGCTGATCACACCCACATCCGCTATTGCAACTCTGCGTTCCGCAAGATGTTCAAGTTTGAAAGTGAGGATTTGGTTGGCATGAGGAACGATGCGATGGTTTCTCGTATCGGCCTCGCTGTCACTGATGCAAGCCAATTTCTTCAGGCTATCACAGCGATCTTGGATACCAAGTCGCAATCCGACTCTGAATACATCAACTTGAAGAATGGTCGCATCCTACGACTGACTTCCAATGTGGTGATCGCACCAGAGAGTCGCGGCTGCCTTGGACGTTTTTGGCTGTTCGAAGACGTGACACAGGAAATCTCGGTCCACTGACAACAAGGGCGCCTCATCCCGCCAAGATGGCGAGGACAAGCCCAAGGATGACGATCTCAATGAGGTTGAGGTTGGTGTACTTCTTGGTCGAGCCGTTGATGCGCAGAAGTAGCGCTAGCAAGTCACGCATCGGTGCAAATTAACTCTGTTCCCAAGGCAGGCCTGCTTTGCGCCAGCCGTTCACACCGTTGCGCTGATTGCCACTGCTCTTGTCGCCTTCAAAACCTTCTAGCACATTGTAACTATCGGTGAAGCCTGCCTGTGTCGCAACGACTGCGGCGTTGTGTGAGCGCGCACCACTACGGCAGAGGAACAACACCAAAGATTCTTTATCCACCTGCTGTTGCAATGCGGCGAGGAAGTTCGGATTGGGCTTCATGCCTGGATAGCTCGCCCACTCGATCTCGACCGCACCCGGGACTTTGCCTACCCAGTCGATCTCAGCACGCGTACGCACATCGACCAACTTCGCACCCGGCGCGCTCTTCAAAATCTCGTAAGCCTCGCTCGGCAATATTGCCCCTTCGTAAGGTAGGTTTGCTTCCTTCGCGCGCTGCTGCGCTTTGCTCAATATCTCGGTGATCTTGCCCATGATGTGCTTTCTATTTATTTTAGGTTCGATGCGTCAATGTTATCCTGCGCACTCGCTTGCATACTATCCCAACGGCAATGAAAAATCACACACACGCTCACGGGCACAATCATTCACACGACAAGTCTGCCGCCTTTGAGCCGGCACACCCCGAACGCTTCGCGGCAGCGCGTAAGAGCACTTGGGTAAGTATCCTCATCAATCTTGTTCTGACAATCGTTCAAGTCCTCGCTGGCTATTTTGGTAGATCACAATCGCTCATGGCCGATGGCCTGCATTCACTCGCCGATCTACTTTCAGACGTGCTGGTGCTGTTCGCCAATCGTCACGGCAACAAACACGCGGATGCGAACCATCCTTATGGCCATGCACGCATCGAGACGGCTGCCTCACTCATATTAGGTGCCAGTCTTGCTGCGCTCGGTATCGGCTTGCTCATCGCGGCAGGCATGCGTCTACAACATCCAGAACAAGTTCAGACTGTGCACCCCTTCACGCTGTGGGTCGCCCTCTTCGCACTCGCCGCAAAGGAAGGCATGTTCCGTTACATGTTGGCCGTTGCTCAACGCGTGCGCTCGCAGATGTTGGTGGCGAACGCTTGGCATGCGCGTTCAGACGCAGCCTCTTCGCTGGTGGTGGTGGTGGGTATCATCGGCAACCTGCTGGGCTATACCTTCCTCGACTTGGTCGCCGCCGCCGTAGTTGGCGTGATGATCGCTTACATGGGCATCCAGTTCTCACGCGATGCGCTGCTAGAACTAGTGGACACGGGACTCGATGAGGAAGAAGTCCGCGCCATCCGCAACACGCTCAAGGCTGTACCGGGTGTGATGGGCTTACACGATCTGCGCACCCGCAAGATGGCGGACAACGCCTTGGTCGATGCGCACATCATGGTCGACCCGAAGATCAGCGTGTCAGAAGGTCATTACATCGCCGAGGCTGCCCGTGGGGCGGTATTGAAAGGCCATCACGTGATGGATGTGATGGTGCATATCGATCCAGAAGATGACGCGCACGCCAGACCAAATGCGCATCTACCGCAACGCCACCTGTTGTTGTCGCATCTATACAACCGCTTGGGCGAGAACCTTCCAAGCTCTACTCGCATCGTGCTGCACTATCTCAATGGGAAGATAGACGCAGAGATTTTGCTCGACACCCCCGTTGATATCGCCGCCCTACAAAGCAAGTGCGCGACCATCATCTCCGATGACCCGTATTTCCGCTCGATCGGCCTGCTTCAAAGCGTTGCACCAAAATAGTGCGCTACTGTGCTTGAGCGCCCCAATCGAGGGCGCTCAAGCTACGGCATGACCCCGCGCAAATATGGCACAATGCACGTCTTGCAGGATTCAGGGTGATGGCACAGTTTCTGCTGTTGAAAACTAGTCGCACCATTAAGTTCGTTTCAAAAAAAGCATCGTTTAATTTTTCTAATTGGGAGATTTGAGTATGGCTAAAACAGCAGCTGACGTTCTGAAGCTGATCAAAGAACAAGGTATCAAGTTCGTCGATCTACGTTTCACAGACACCCGTGGTAAAGAACAGCACGTTGGCGTGCCAGTCTCCCACGTTGACATGGACAAGTTCGAAGAAGGTCACGCATTCGACGGTTCTTCTATCGCTGGTTGGAAAGGCATCCAAGCCTCCGACATGTTGCTGATGCCGGATCCTGATTCTGCTTACATCGACCCATTCTTCGACGAGCCGACCATCGTCATGACTTGCGACGTCATCGAGCCAACAGATGGCAAAGGTTACGACCGCGACCCACGTTCCATCGCTAAACGTGCTGAGGCTTACTTGAAGTCCTCCGGCGTGGGCGACACCGCATTCTTCGGTCCAGAGCCAGAATTCTTCATCTTTGATTCCGTGCAATGGCACATCGACATGTCCGGTTGCTCTGTGAAGATCAACTCGGAAGAAGGTGCTTGGTCTACTGGCCACGCATTCGACGGCGGCAACACTGGTCACCGTCCAACAGTGAAGGGTGGTTACTTCCCAGTTCCTCCAGTCGATAGCTTGAACGACATCCGCGCACAGATGTGCTTGCTGTTGGAAGAGATCGGCATCCCTGTCGAAGTTCACCACCACGAAGTTGCGAACGCGGGCCAATGCGAATTGGGTACCAAGTTCAGCACATTGGTGAAACGCGCTGACTGGACACAGACTCAGAAGTACGTGATCCAGAACGTCGCTCACCAATACGGCAAGACAGCGACCTTCATGCCTAAGCCAATCGTTGGCGACAACGGTTCCGGCATGCACGTTCACCAATCTATCTGGAAAGACGGCAAGAACCTGTTCGCAGGTAACGGCTACGCTGGTATGTCTGAATTGGCGCTGTACTACATCGGCGGTATCATCAAGCACGCTAAGGCACTGAACGCGATCACCAACCCAGGCACCAACTCTTACAAGCGTCTGGTTCCTCACTACGAAGCACCAGTGAAGTTGGCTTACTCTGCTAAGAACCGTTCCGCTTCGATCCGTATCCCTCACGTCGCTAGCGACAAGGCACGCCGTATCGAGACACGTTTCCCAGATCCTTCTGCTAACCCATACTTGTGCTTCGCAGCACTGATGATGGCGGGCTTGGATGGTATCCAGAACAAGATCCACCCAGGAGATCCTGCAGACAAGAACCTGTACGATCTGCCACCAGAAGAAGATGCAAAGATCCCAACCGTTTGCGCATCTCTGGACGAAGCATTAGAAGCACTGAACAAAGACCGTGAGTTCTTGACTCGTGGCGGCGTGTTCTCTAACGACTTCTTGGATGCATACATCGATCTGAAGATGGAAGAAGTGAACCGTGTGCGCATGACGACTCACCCAGTCGAGTTCGACATGTACTACAGCCTGTAATCTGGATCACAGGTAATGAAAACGGAGCCCTAGTGGCTCCGTTTTCTTTTGTGGAACCCATACCGGTTGGTGTTTGTCACATACGCGGCCATAACCTATACTCCCGCCATCCTTTTGCAAGGCAGAACCATGAACCTATTTCGCCTGACCCTTTTGTATAGCGCCATCGCTTTCACCAGCACCGCCCAAGCCGAGATATACAAGCGTGTGGACAAAGACGGCAACGTGACTTACTCCAGCGCGCCGCTCAAAGGTGCGAAGAAGCTCGAACTCGAACCGCTCCCCACGATGGCAGCACAACCCGTTCCGCCCAAGCAACGCAAATACAGCGAATCTTCATCCGACCTGCGCGTGAATTCCGAGACACAGAACCGTCGCGACGACACTCGCCGTAAGATATTGGATGACGAACTCGCCACAGAAGAACGTGCACTCGAAGAAGCGCGCATCAAACTGAAAGAAGCTGAAGACAACCCCGAAGTGTTCAAGACCTCGACCGGACAGACCTTCCGCAACGTCGCGAAATATGAAGAGAAGGTGAATGCAGCGCAGGAAGATGTGAAGTCACACGAGAACAACATCAAGGCGTTAAAGACTGAGATCTCCAATCTCCGATAGTTAATTCACTGGCATGTTTTCTGCTCACTAATCTGACATGCCAAACAAGCTCCTTCCATCACTAGATCATCTCGCTACAGCGGTCTTACTGCTGGATGACCAATCCCGCATCGCGTTCCTGAATCCGGCGGCAGAGCATCTGTTCGCAGTCAGTCATAGCAACTTGCTCGGCCATCCTTTGCAGCATGCATTCACCCACGCCGATCAGCTGTGGGTAGCGGTGCAATCGGCCCTCTCTAGCAATGCCGCTCACATCGAGCACGACCTGATGTTGGGCGCGCACACGCTAACGACCAAGCTGCATTTGAGCTGCACCGTGACGCCACTGCATTTGGAAGGCTACGCCCTATTGCTGGAGTTCCACACCATCGATCGTCCGCTTAAGATGGCGCGTGAAGAACAGATGCTGGACCAGACGCAAGCCAACCGCATGTTGTTACGCAACCTAGCGCATGAGATCAAAAATCCTTTAGGCGGCATCCGTGGTGCTGCGCAGTTGTTGGAACAAGAGCTAGAAAGACCCGCACTACGGGAATACACCCAAGTCGTCATCCAAGAAGCGGACCGTCTGCGTTCGCTCATGGAAAAACTACTCACGCCGCAGCATGTGCCCCATTTTAGTGCGCTCAATATCCATGAGGTATTGGAGCGAGTTCGTAGCGTAGTACTGGCGGAATTACCCGAGAGCCTACTCATCCAGCGCGATTACGACTTGAGCTTGCCCGAGTTACACGGCGACAAGGAACAACTCATCCAAGTCGTGTTGAACATCGTGCGCAATGCGGCGCAAGCCATGAAGGGACACGGCATCATCACCTTCCGCACCCGCATCTCGCGTCAGGTCACCTTGATGAAAAAACTTCATCGTCTCGCCATCTCGGTGCAGATCATCGACAACGGCCCCGGCATCCCCACCCACCTGCGCGACAAGATCTTCTACCCGCTGGTGTCCGGGCGCGCTGATGGTCACGGGCTGGGACTCACGCTGGCGCAGGATTTCGTCAGTCAACATCAAGGTAGTATCGAATTTGAAAGCGAACCGGGGCGTACCTGCTTTACGGTCATGCTCCCACTCACCAACATGGAAAAGAAATCATGAGCAAAGCTGTATGGATCATCGACGACGACCGTTCTATCCGCTGGGTGCTAGAAAAAGCATTAGCGCGTGAGCAGATCGAGTACAAGAGCTTCGCCTCGGCCGATGAAGCACTAGTCGAACTGCCCTCCGAACTTCCGCAGATGGTCATTAGCGACATCCGCATGCCCGGCAGCTCTGGCCTTGACCTATTGCAGATACTGCGCCGCGATTATCCGACACTGCCCGTCATCATCATGACCGCCTACTCCGATCTGGAAAGCGCGGTGTCATCCTTCCAAGGTGGGGCGTTCGAATATCTGCCCAAACCCTTTGACGTGAACCACGCCGTAGAGTTGATACGCCGCGCATTGGCGCAGAGCCAACGCAAGAGCACAGGTAGCCAAGAGTTGCCCGATGCGCCGGACATCCTTGGTCATGCACCTGCCATGCAAGAGGTGTTCCGAGCCATCGGCCGCCTCGCGCAGTCCAACGCCACCGTGCTCATCAACGGTGAATCGGGAACGGGTAAGGAATTGGTCGCGCAAGCACTGCATCGCCATAGCGCGCGCGCCGACAAACCTTTCGTCGCCATCAACACTGCCGCGATACCTAAAGACTTACTCGAATCAGAATTGTTCGGTCATGAGAAAGGTGCGTTCACTGGCGCAGCGGCGACACGTCACGGACGCTTCGAGCAAGCCGAGGGTGGCACGCTGTTCCTCGACGAGATCGGTGACATGCCTGCGGAATTGCAGACACGTTTGCTACGTGTGTTGTCGGACGGCAACTACTACCGAGTGGGCGGACATCAACCCATCAAAGCGAATGTGCGCATCATCGCCGCGACCCACCAGAACCTAGACGAACGCGTGAAGCAGGGTTTGTTCCGTGAGGACTTGTTCCACCGCCTCAACGTCATCCGTCTGCGTCTGCCACCATTGCGTGAGCGGCGCGAAGACATCCCTGTGTTGGCGAAACATTTCTTGCAGAAGAGCGCAAAGGAATTGGGCGTCGAGCAAAAGATATTGAGCGAGTCAGCGCTGAACTACCTCTCTGCGCAAGACATCCCCGGCAACGTGCGTCAGCTAGAGAACCTGTGCCACTGGCTCACCGTGATGACGCCGACACAACAAGTTGAGATCGCCGACCTGCCTGCTGAATGGCGAGATGGTGCACAAACGGCACCTGCCGCTAGCGACTGGCGCTCTGCCCTCGCTCAACAAGCCGCGATGGCGCTGCAACGCAACGAATCAAACATCCTCGACACACTCACCAAAGAGTTCGAGCGCACGCTCATCACGCAGGCTTTGCAACACACAGGCGGAAGACGAATCGAAGCCGCCACATTACTCGGCATGGGGCGTAATACCTTGACGCGGAAAATACAGGAATTGGGTTTGGATGGTGGAGGAGAGTAAGGCTAGTGTTTCTTGCCAGCCTTCTTCCACACACCTGTGATGGGCTGCTGATCTTTGCTCTCGCCCAAGATAGTTAATCCGTACATCTCGGAAAGCGTGCGCAGTAGCGTGTAGTGGTTGATGCGTTGCGCTGATTTTCCGGGTTTTACCATCTCACCCACAAACATCGTCGCGATGCGATTCCCTTCGCGGCCATCGTCTTCGTCGAACGTCACGATGAGCAAACTGTTATGCGTCATCGCCCACTGCGCATAAGCCTCGATGTTTTGTTTCAGCCACGCATCCCCTTCCTCAATGCTGCCATCATGCATATCGTTGCGCTGATCGGGCACCACTAGAGACACGGTAGGCAGTTGCGAGAAATCTTGTGGGAACGCGGTGAAGGGTTGGTTGAATGTAGCCAGCTCTTTCCAATTCGCCGCCGGATTGTGTTTGCGCATGTACGCACCGTAGCGACACCCTTCGTAACCCGTCTCAGGCAGCGACTCTGAATAGCTGACGAAACTCAGCCCCTTCTCAATGAGCGCCCCACCCAGATTCTCTCCCTTCAATTCCAACGGGCAGGCGTTGCTGCTGATGCCCCGCGTCGTGCCAGAGAACAAGGCTAGATAGTTGGGCTGACTGGGATGGGTGACACCATACGAATTGGTGAACAACACACCGCGTTGCGCGAGGGCGTTGATGTAGGGCGCATCAGCATTGCCGATGATCTTGGAATAGCCTCGGTTCTCTTCCACCACGATGACGATGTGATCAGGACGTGGCAAAGCGATTTCTGCTGCGATAGCGGATTGAGCTACCCACAAAAATACAAAAACTACCGTCATTCCCGCGAAAGCGGGAATCCAGTACTTTTTATTAACTAGATTCCCGCTTTCGCGGGAATGACGACAGAGACAATTCACGAACTCATTCATCTTTATCGGCGGTCGGTGCAGGTGTATTGGCTTCATCGAGTGGTTTCTTCTTTGGGCGGTTCTTGCTCGGGTCAGCAAAGTTGAAGCGCCCCGCCAGTACACAACCCTTCATGCCGATGTCGCACGGCTTGTTCAGCACCTTCTGGCACTGATCATTGACCTCATGCGGACAACCCCAACCGCTCATGTTTGCGCCTCTTAAGCCTTCTTCACGAACTCGGTCTTCAACTGCATCGCGCCGATGCCGTCGATCTTGCAGTCGATGTCGTGATCGCCATCCACCAGCCGGATGTTCTTCACCTTAGTGCCCACCTTCACAACAGAAGACGAGCCTTTGATCTTCAGATCTTTGATGACCGTGACGGAGTCGCCATCGACGAGTACATTACCAAACGCGTCTTTGAAAACCTTGGCTTGCTCACCCGTTTCAGCGGTCGCTGTCTTACTCCACTCCCAGCCGCACTCAGGGCATACATAGTTGTCGCCGTCTTCGTAGGTGAAAGGGGAATCGCATTTAGGGCATTTTGGTAGATCGGACATTACGACTCCGTATAATTGAGATTAATGATTATGTAGATTTACTTCTCTGTTTCTTTTTAGCGTTTGCGATTATTTCATCCAGCGCCCTTAAGACTTCATCGGACGAAACATATTCGCCACTCTTTTTGGCTGCCTCAAGCGAAGCCAAACCACGCGCTATAAAAGCGTTTTGAGTTTCCCCAACTTCAGTTGCAATCGACCTGTCTGGTCTAAATTGATTTGGCATAACGATTTCCCTTACGCTTTCTTCTCACCATCCAGCATAGCGAAAAACTCCTGCAACTCTGGCAAGTGCTCAAAGCACACACCTTGCAGTGTTGCTTTATCCCAAGCAGCTTTCGAGGACACACAAACATGAGCAACTATCTCAAGTTGAACATCATCGTCCAAAAGTCCGGCGGGTATCCAAACATAGGGCAAACCTTTTAATGGATTGGGTACAGGCGAGCCACAGACAGAACAAAAATCAGAGCGGAAGCCTGTTTCATGCGTCCACGAAGAAATACGCTCTTTGCCTTGAAGCCATCGAAATTTGCTACTCGCAACAATGGTCGCTGTATTCGACGACGAACCACCCTGTCGCCGACATTGAGAACAGTGACATTGATAAAGTTTGAAGCGTTCGCTATCAATTTCAAATCCAATCTGTCCACAAAAGCAATGTCCATGCATATCGCTACCTTAATGGCTGAAAAAATTACAGCTTATATCCCCGGTGCACAGCCACCACCCCGCCCGTCATGTTGAAGTACTCGACACGCTCTAGCCCTGCATCCACCATCATCTGTTTCAGCTCTTCCTGTCCGGGATGCATGCGGATGGATTCGGCGAGGTAACGGTAGCTGTCGGCATCATTCGCAATCAGCTCGCCCATCTTGGGGAGTAGCTTGAAGGAGTACAGGTCGTAGACTTTCTCTAGCGGTTTGGCGACCTTGGAAAATTCGAGCACGATGACGCGGCCACCGGGTTTGAGTACACGCTTCATCTCGCGCAGGGCAGCATCTTTGTGGGTGACGTTGCGTAGGCCGAAGGCGATGCTGACGCAATCGAAATAGTTGTCGGGGAAAGGCAGATGCTCGGCGTCACATTGCGCGGTGGGCGTTGGGGTACCGTTGTCGATCATGCGGTCACGGCCGACGCGCAGCATGGCGTTGTTGATGTCAGTCAGGATGACCTGACCACGGCTGCCTACCTTCTTCAGGAATAGCTTGGACAGGTCACCTGAACCACCCGCCACATCCAACACGCGCTGGCCTTCGTGTACGTTCGCCAGACCCACCGCGAACGGTTTCCACACACGATGCAGACCGACCGACATGAGATCGTTCATGATGTCGTATTTGCTGGCGACAGAGGTGAATACGCCCGCGACCTTCTTGGCTTTTTCGTTCTCGTCGACAGTCTGAAATCCGAAGTGGGTCTTGCTCATGGTCTTTCTCCGTTCATTTATCGCGGCTCTCGCCAGCTGCTTCCAATTTAGTCAGGTAGTCATGCCACTTGGCATCTTGGAATTGTCCTAGCTCGTGCAGGTAGTCCCACGAGTACAACCCGGTATCGTGCCCGTCATCGAAGCTGATCTTGAGTGCGTATTGCCCAACAGGTTCGATGCTGGTGATACCTACATCACGTTTGCCGACCTGCAAGGTCTCTTGCCCTTTGCCATGACCACGCACTTCGGCAGAAGGTGAGAACACGCGTAGGAACTCGGCGGGCAGTTTGTAGCGCGTGTCGTTATCGAAAGCGACTTCTAGCACCTTGGACTTCTGGTGCAGGATGATGTCGGTGGGGGTCATAGCGAGCGTATCTTCTTCAACAACGCAGTGGTGGAGCGCTCGTGCAGGAAAGGGATGCTGTGTACCGATCCGCCCCAGCCTTGCACTTCTTTGCTGCCCACGATGTTCTCTGGCTTCCAATCACCGCCCTTCACCAGCTTATCTGGATGACAGGCGAGGACGAGGTTGAGCGGTGTGTCTTCATCGAACTGCACCACCAAACTCACCGATTCCAGCGAAGCTAATACCGCCATGCGGTCGTCTTGCTGATTGATGGGGCGGTCGTCGCCTTTGCCTTGACGCTTCACCGAAGCGTCGCTGTTCACACCGACGATGAGCGACGCGCCCAACGCACGCGCTTGTGCCAAGTAAGTGACGTGACCGCGATGCAACACATCAAAACAGCCGTTGGTGAACACCAGCGGACGCGGCAACGCGGCGACCTTGGCTGCGAGGTCGGCAGCCGTGGCGATCTTGTTTTCGTAACTAGGAAGTGGGTACACGTTAGTCCATGTACTCAAAGACGCGAACAACTTTTTGCACGCCGTTGGTGGTGCTAGCGATCTCCGATGCCGCATCCGCTTCCGCGTGGTTGACGATACCCATCAGATACACCACGCCGTTCTCGGTGAACACTTTGATGTGGTCGCGGTTGAATGCTTTGCTGCTGAGGAAGCGACTGCGTACGTCGCTACTCACACCTGAATCACTACTGCGCGCGCCGCTGCTTGATACACCCGCCACTTGCAACTCATTGGCGATGCCTTTGACCGGCGGGATGCTGCCGACGATGCGCTCGATGTCCATCTTGGCGGCTTCGTTCGCGACTTGACCGGTGATGAGGGCGTAACGATTGAAACAAGTGACACTTACCTTGGCGTTGAACTTGTACTTCTCGCCGATTCGCTGTGTCGCTTTCTCTTCTATGTTCTGGTCATCCAGCACGGTGCCCGCTGTACGACGCTCGCTCGCTGAAGTCATAGACCCACCGCCTTGAGCGCATCCCGACAACGCACCCACCAGAACCACTATCGCCACTAACCAGACATTACGCATCTTCGCCTCCCAACAATACATGATCGATCACATCGCACAGACAGTGTAGCGTGAGTAGATGAACCTCTTGAATGCGCGCGGTGCGCTGCGCAGGGACACACAGATGAAAATCGGTCGGCTTCAGCATCGCACCCATCTTGCCGCCATCGCGCCCCGTCAGCGCGACTACCACCATGTTGCGCTCATGTGCAGCTGTGATGGCATCCATCACATTGGGCGAGTTGCCGCTGGTGGAGATGGCAAGCAACACATCCCCTTCCATGCCGAGCGCACGCACTTGCTTGGAGAAGATCTGTTTGTAGTCGTAGTCGTTGGCGATGGAAGTCAACACGGAGCTGTCTGTCGCCAAGGAGATAGCGGGCAAGCCCGGACGCTCGACCTCGAAACGGTTGATGAGCTCTGCCGCGAAGTGCTGCGCATCGCCAGCCGAACCGCCGTTGCCGCAGGCAAGTATCTTTCCGTCATGCAACAGACATTGCACCATGGCTTGGGCTGCATCCACGATGGGCTTGGCCATCACTTTCTTGCTTTGCAGTTTGATCTCGGCGCTATCGTCGAAGTGTTGGCTGACGCGTTTGAGGAGTGTCATATCTTCTCTATGTGATGAGAGTTGGGGAATGGCGCGGATTTTACCCTAAAGCTCGAATGCGTTCTTCACCCACTCGATGCCATCTTGCCCCTCTGCTGTCGCCATCAGCACCGCATCGAAGCGGCACGGCGGAGTGCGCGGCAAGCTAGAAAGATAATGTTGCGCAGTGAGAATGAGTTTGGATTGTTTACGCGCATCGATGCTGGCAGCGGCACCACCAAAGTCCTTGTTGCTACGCATCCGCACTTCAGCAAAAACCAGGATGTCGCCGTCCTTCAAGATGAGATCGATCTCACCAAAGCGACAACGGTAATTAGATTGGACGAGTCGCAGACCTTGCTGCTGCAGGAAGCACGCGGCAGTCTGTTCAGCCTGTGCGCCTGACTTCATTTCTTCGAGACGACATCCACGACAACGGGAGGGGGTACCGGAGGACGTCCATCGTGAGGTATGCCTAGCCCCTGACGCAATACCGCTGGCATGGCTTCGCGTTCAAGCAAGTGCCCGTTCAAGCTCACCTTGCCCGTCACGCCATCCAAAGGCAAGGAATTGATGGTGTCGTGTTGGTAGAAGATCTGAAGTAGACGGTAAGCGTCGATACCCAATGCGTACAAGCGCTCCATGTCTTGCGGCAAAGGAGCGGCAGCACGTGGATACACCATCACCGCCGGATGATCCGCTTGCAACACCCAAGGCATATCGATGAAGCGCACTTCGGCTAAGTCATAGTTCACGAGGTTGTTGGCATTGCCCGAAAATACTTGCGAGGTGGCATACACCGGAAGCATGTTGCTGATGTAGGGACGCAACAAACGCGCCTTATCTACTTCGGCCGCGAGGAACACCATGTTGCCCGGATCGGTCGGGATAAGTTTCAGTGCGGCAGGGTCACCCGTATAGACGATCTCGGACAAGATGATGCCGCCAGAGCGTTGCCAGTTATCTGAAAAAGATTGCGCAAGACGCTTCGATAAAGCCGTATTGGTGCGCACGATAGTCGCACTCAAGAGACCACCCTTGGTGGCCAGTTGGGCGATCTGCTTGGACTCCTGCTCTGCGGGCAAACCAAAGAAGTAGAGCTGATCGGCACGTGTGGAATCGACCACGTTCAGCGCCAAGGTGGGCACCGACACGTTCGGCAGCGTTGCCATCGCGACCACGCCGTTACGTGTGAGTGGCCCTGCTACGGCCACCGCACCGGCCTTGATGGCTTGTTGATAGAGCGCCAACACTTCGGTCTTCTCGTCGTTGCAAGGGTACACACGCACAGGCAAACCATTCGACTGCTGTGCAGCGGCCGCCATGAAACCTTGTTGAACTACCTCAGCTGCCTTACCGAACGCGGCCGATTTCAAGGGCAAGATGAGTGCGATGTGATGTTCAGCCGCTTCGACGGGAACGCCATCGATCGTAGGTGAAACCACGACAGCTGGCGCGGTGACCACGCTTGTTGTTGCAACAGGTGGCACAGGTGCGGGTGTCGGCGCAATGACGACCGGTGCGGGCGCAGTTGCTGCAGATGTCGTTGCTGGCGGAGTGGCGCAGCCATATAGGCTCACGTATAGTGCGGCGACCAGAACACCGCGCAACCATTTCGACTCAGAGGCAACGATTTGCATATCAAGACCGATCAAAAATTGGAGTGCGCATTATATGTAGTCGCCACCCCGATTGGGAACTTAAGCGATATTACTTTTCGCGCGCTCGACGTGTTGAGCGCAGCTGACACCATCGCGGCAGAGGACACTCGCAACACCAAGTATCTATTGCAACATCACGGCATCAATGACGCGCGCCTATTGGCTTTGCATCAGCATAACGAGCGCGGCGCGGCAGAGAAGATCGTCACGCTATTGGGCCAAGGTCTCAGCGTCGCGCTGGTAACGGATGCGGGTACGCCCGCCGTGAGCGACCCCGGCGCGATATTGGTCGAAGCGGTACGCAAAGCTGGATTCCGCGTCATCCCCATCCCTGGCGCGAGTGCCGTCGTCACCGCCTTGTCGGCTTCTGGCTTGAGTGCTCCGCACTTCCTGTTCTACGGATTCCTTCCTAACAAATCCAGCGCACGCTGTAGCGCCCTGCAGACCTTGGTCGAACATCCTTACACCTTGGTGTTCTACGAAGCACCCCACCGCATCTTGGATTGTGCAAAGGACCTACTCGATGTGTTCGGCGGTGAGCGCGAGGTCGTATTCGCCCGCGAGATCACCAAACTGTTCGAGAGCATCCATCGTTGCAAATTGAGCGAGGCTTTGGATTGGCTGAACAGCGACCCCAACAATCTGCGCGGCGAGTTCGTGTTGCTGGTCTCTGCTGCCACGCCCAATGAAGGTTTGGATGTGGAGACGGAGAAGACCCTGTCTTTGCTGTTGGAAGAACTGCCGCTCAAACAAGCCGTGCAACTGGCGGTGAAGATCACGGGCGGAAACAAGAACGAACTGTATGAACGTGCGCTTGCCCTCAAACAACAATAAGTAAGCGGTTTTTATTTCGACATCCTTTGCTAAACTGCACCTCCAACGTCGAATGTCCTAAAGGTTCAAAGACATCATGCTGAACAAATTCATCTCTCTTTCTTTGATAGCGCTGTTGAGCGCTTGCGGTGCGGGCGACAAACCGGCCGCGCCGACCGCTGCACCCGCCGCTTCCGCACCACCGCCACCTGAAGTCGAAGTCATCACTGTGGCTACGGGCGATGCCACATTCACGCAAGACCTGCCGGGACGTGTGCAGGCTTACCGCACTGCACAGGTGCGTGCGCGCGTGGATGGCGTGGTGGAAGCGCGTTTGTTCAAGGAAGGCAGCGAGGTGAAAGCCAACACGCTGCTGTTCCGCATCGATTCGCGTAGTTACCAAGCCACTGCGGATGCCGCCAGAGCAGATGCCGCGCTGACGAAGGAGACCGTGGAACGTTACAAGCGCCTGCGCGAGATCAACGGCATCAGCCAACAAGACCTCGATATCGCCCACAACAAAGCCAAGCAAGCTGCCGCCACCCTCATCAAAGCGGAAGAGGACTTGCAGAACGCCAACGTGCCTGCGCCACTCACCGGCTCCATCGGTCGCGCACAAGTCACCGAGGGCGCATTGGTCAGCAAGAGTGGTGCGACCCTGCTCGCCACCATCGAGCAACTCGATCCGGTCTATGTGAACTTCACCCAATCCAGTGCCGAGTTGTCGCGCTTGCGTCGCGCGGTCGCCACGGGGTTGTTGAAGCGCGCGGATGGTGCCAAGGTCGAGTTGCTGATGGAAGACGGCAGCGTCTATCCGCAGGCAGGCAATCTTTCTTTCAGCGATCTGGCTGTCGATCCCTCCACCGGCACAGTCTCACTGCGCGCCGAGTTCCCCAACGC
Organism: Sideroxydans sp.; assembly: GCA_013824485.1. GTDB lineage: Bacteria > Pseudomonadota > Gammaproteobacteria > Burkholderiales > Gallionellaceae > Sideroxyarcus. The sequence goes on along the minus strand of PNNY01000004.1, from coordinate 24,500 downwards.
GAAACGTGATCTGTTGCCCGGCATGTTCGTGCGCATCCGCTTCCCTCAAGCCATCGCCGAGAACGTCATCCGCGTACCGCAACGCGCAGTGCAATCCAACACCTCTGGTCAGTTCGTGATGGTGGTGGGTGCGGATGGCAAAGCCAACCCACAGCCGATCAAGACCGGCGGCATGGCTTCGACCGATTTCGTCATCCTCAACGGACTCAAAGGTGGCGAACAGGTCATCGTGAACGGCCTGCAAAAAGCACGTCCCGGCACGGTGGTGAAACCTATCCCTCTCGTCGAGACGATGAAGTTGGACAAGCAGCTCACCGCTCCTGCACCTTCCAAGTAAGCCGCCATGTTCGCTAAATTCTTTATCGACCGCCCCATCTTCGCGTGGGTCATCGCCATCATCATCTTGATGGCGGGTGTGCTTGCTTTGCGTGGTTTGCCGGTGACGCAGTATCCCCCCGTCGCGCCGCCTGCACTTTCCGTTTCCATCACCTATCCCGGCGCATCGGCGCAAGTCATCGAAGAGACCGCGATCGCGCTCATCGAGCAGGAATTGAACGGCGTCGAGAATCTGCTGTACATGGAGTCGGCCTCTGAACTCGGCAGCGGCAGCATCACGCTGACCTACGAGACCGGCACCGACCTCAATCTCGCATCGGTGGAAGCACAGAACCGCGTGAAGCGTGTCGAAGCGCGCCTGCCGGAAGAGGTGCGTCGTCTTGGCATCACCACCAACAAATCGGCACGCAACTATGTGATGTTCGTCGCGCTCATTTCACCTGACAAGAGCATGGACTCGGTCGCGCTAGGTAGCTTCGTCAGCGCTAGCGTGATCGACAGTATCAAGCGCGTACCGGGTGTGGGCGAAGCGTTGATGTTCGGTACCGAGTACTCGATGCGCTTGTGGCTGAAGCCGGATCGCTTACAAGCCTATGGCCTCTCCCCTGCGGATATCTCCAAGGCGGTACGCGCGCAGAACACTCAACTGGCGATGGGCGAGTTAGGACAACTACCTGCTGCGCCCGGGCAACAACTCAACGCCGTGATCGTCACGCGCAGTCGCTTGGCCTCGGTGGAGGAGTTCGGCAACGTCATCATCCGCACCAATCCCGACGGCTCTAGCTTGCGCGTGAAGGATGTCGCCCGCGTCGAACTCGGCGCGCAGGATTACGCACGCCAATCACGCCTGGATGGTCAACCCTCCGCCAACATCGCCATCCGTTTGGCACCGGGTGCGAACGCGTTGGAAACCGTTGGTGCAGTGAAGGCGCGCATGGGCGAGTTGGAGAAGTCCTTCCCCAAGGGGGTGACTTGGCTGGTGCCGTATGACACCTCCAAGTTCATCGACATCTCCATCAAGGAAGTGTTGAAGAGTCTGGCCGAAGCGCTGCTGCTGGTGGTGTTGGTGATGTACCTGTTCCTCGGCAACATCCGCGCCACCATCATCCCTACCATCGTCATTCCCGTCGCGCTCGTGGGCGCCTTGGTCGGCCTGTATCTGCTGGGCTATTCCATCAACGTGCTGACGCTGTTCGCGATGGTGCTCGCCATCGGTATCGTGGTGGACGATGCCATCGTGGTAGTGGAGAACGTGGAACGCATCATGGCGACGGAAGGACTCTCGCCACGCGATGCCACGCGCAAAGCGATGGACCAGATCATCGGTGCCATCATCGCCATCACCTTGGTGTTGTCAGCAGTGTTCATCCCGATGTCGCTGTTCGGCGGTTCGACGGGTGCGATCTATCGCCAGTTCGCTGTGACGCTGTTGCTGACCATGGGCTTCTCGGCCTTGATGGCGGTGACGCTCACCCCTGCTCTGTGCGCCTCTATTCTGAAAAAGGATGACGCTAAACCGCACGGCATCTTCGGCCTGTTCTTTGAGAAGGTGACTCAGCGCTACACACGAAGCATCAATTCAGTGGTGCGCAAGACTGCGCGTTATCTGGTGATCTACCTGGTCATCATCGTCGCCATGGGTTGGTTGTTCACCAAGTTGCCGGGCAGCTTCCTGCCGGAAGAAGACCAAGGCTATTTCGTCAACGTCATCCAACTACCTGCGGGGGCGACGCAAGAACGCACGATGGAAGTGTTGGAACAGGTCGAGCAGCACTACCTCAAGCTGCCTGAAGTGGAACACGTAGTGGCCGTGGCGGGCTTCTCCTTCTTCGGTCGCGGGCAGAACGCCGCTATCGCTTTCGTGCGACTGAAAGGGTGGGATGTGCGCCCCGAAAAAGAAAGCAGCGCCCCTTCGTTGGTACGCAAAGCGAACCGAGAATTATCGCGCATCAAACAGGCGATGATCTTCGCTATCAACCCGCCTTCCATCCCCGAGCTTTCTGCTACCGGCGGTTTTGATTTCCGCTTACAAGATCGCAGCGGCCAAGGCCGCGAGAAGTTGCTGGAAGCGCGCAACATGATGTTGGGTATGGCGGCGCAGAACCCCGCCTTGGCAGGCGTGCGCCCCGAAGGACAAGAAGCGGGCCCGCAACTGTTACTCGACATCGACCGCCTCAAAGCGGAAGCATTGGGCGTCTCCTCTGCGGACTTGAACGAGACCTTGCAATCGCTGTTGGGCGTGGCCTATATCAACGACTTCGTGCGGCAGGGACGCATCTTGCGCGTGCAGATGCAGGCCGAAGCTGATTCACGCCGCACACCGGAAGACATCCTCAAGGTCACCGTGCGCAACAACAAGGGCGGCATGGTGCCGCTATCTGAGTTGGCAACTCCACGTTGGACCGTCGGCTCGCCCAAGCTGGACCGCTACAACGGCATCCCTTCTATGAAGATCTCGGGCGCAGCCGCACCCGGTCGCAGTACCGGTGAAGCGATGGCCGCGATGGCAGACATCGCACAGAAACTGCCACCCGGTTTTGGCTACGAGTGGTCGGCCACTTCACGCGAAGAAATGATGTCGGGCGCGCAAGCACCGCTGCTGTTCGCCATCTCGCTGTTCGTGGTATTCCTGTGTCTGGCGGCGTTGTACGAGAGTTGGTCGATTCCTTTTGCCGTCATGCTGGTGGTGCCGCTCGGCATCTTCGGTGCGATCTTGGCGGTGAACCTGCGCGGCCTACCTAACGACATCTACTTCAAGGTCGGCCTCATCGCCATCATCGGTTTGTCGGCGAAGAACGCGATCCTGATCATCGAGTTCGCACGCAAGTTGCAGGACGGCGGCATGAAGCTCATCGACGCCACCGTCGAAGCCTGCCGCCTACGTTTCCGTCCCATCCTGATGACCTCCATCGCTTTCATCGCGGGGGTGTCGCCACTGGCCTTCTCCACTGGTGCGGGCGCACAAAGCCGCCACGCTATCGGCACCGGTGTGATGGGCGGCATGCTGGCCGCCACCGTGCTGGCCGTATTCCTCGTACCCGTGTTCTTCGTGGTGGTGCGCAAGTTCTTCCCTGGGCATGCGCGCAACGAGGCTGAGTACGAAGACGACTAGCCCGGTCTGAAGCAGGCTCAATAGCGTTACAATTCCGACTCATCCATTGAGCCGGAATCATTTCATGCAACAACTCACCCTCACCCGCCCCGACGATTGGCACTTGCATCTGCGCGATGGCGATCTGATGCGTTCAGTATTGCCCGACACCGCACGCCAATTCGCGCGCGCCATCGTCATGCCGAACCTGCGCCCACCCGTCACCACCACCGCGCAAGCCATCGAATATCACGACCGCATCGTGGCGGCATTGCCTGCAGGTGCGAAGTTCGAACCGTTGATGACGCTGTACCTCACCGACAACACCAGCGCGGAAGAGATACGCAAAGCCAAAGCGAGTGGTGTGGTGCATGCGGTGAAGCTATATCCCGCTGGAGCGACCACCAACTCCGACGCGGGTGTCACCGATCTGCGCAAGACCTACGCCGCACTGGAAGAGATGCAACGCTGCGGTATGCCGTTCTTAGTGCACGGCGAAGTGACCAACGCCGACATCGACATCTTCGACCGCGAAGCCGTGTTCATCGAGCGCGTGATGCAACCGCTGTTGAAAGACTTGCCGAACCTGCGCGTGGTGTTCGAACACATCACCACCAAGGATGCCGCACAGTTCGTGACGAGTGCGCCCGACACCATCGCCGCCACGCTCACCCCGCAACATCTGCTCTATAACCGCAACGCCATGCTGGTCGGCGGCATCCGTCCGCACTTCTACTGCCTGCCGATTCTGAAACGTGAGACACACCGCGAAGCCTTGGTGAAGGCCGCCACCAGCGGCAACAAGAAATTCTTCCTCGGCACCGACAGTGCCCCACACGCACAACACACCAAAGAGAATGCCTGCGGCTGCGCCGGTTGCTACTCCGCACACAACGCCATCGAGTTGTATGCAGAAGCGTTCGAGGCGGCGGGTGCGTTAGACAAACTTGAAGCCTTCGCCAGTTTTTATGGTGCCGATTACTACGGCCTGCCTCGCAACAAAGAAACCGTCACCTTACGTAAGGAGGAGTGGCAAGTGCCTGCGTCGGTGGGGTTTGGTGAGCATCAGCTCGTGCCGCTCAGGGCAGGGGAAATGATGAAGTGGAAACTTTCTTGAATGGTATAGTCTTTTTCGCCCTTAGAACTGTTATGGAAATACCGCATGAAAATTGAAGGCAAGCTCGCTAGATGGAATGATGATCGTGGCTTTGGATTCATCTTGCCCACAAATGGAGGGCAAGAAATTTTCGCACACATTTCCGCTTTTCCAGCTAGTGGTGAACGTCCAAAACTTGGTGAATTGGTTTTGTTTGAAATTGAAATTGACCAATCTGGCAAAAAGAGAGCAATGGCAATTTCTTATCCTCCGCGTAGCAAAAATCTGCGGCACTCACATTACAAGCCAGAGCGTTCCTACAAAAAATGGGGCTTGGTGAGCCGTTTGATACCTGCATTTCTAGTTGTACTTGCCGTTTATGGATACGGGAATTTTTTTGATAAGACTAACGACATCACAATTGAACCCACAATCCCAAGTCAAGCTCAGCCTGAAAATAACCTCGCTTCTTTCAAAGTTCAAACGGGGGACAATGATGCAATTGCAGAACAATTAATTGAAAAGGTAACCCCTGTTACTTCAAGCAATTACCAATGTGATGGCAGAATATATTGTTCGCAAATGTCCTCGTGCGCAGAAGCCACTTTTTTCTTAAATAACTGCCCTGGCGTAAAAATGGATGGGGGCCAATCTAACGGCATTCCTTGTGAGAGCCAATGGTGTACTGGAAATTAATGGGGGCAGGCTCGATTTAATTTTCACTTCTAAACTGATACCTAACCCAATACCTCACCTCAGGTAATCACATGGACATCGGCGTTCTCTTAGGCATCTTCATCGGCTCCCCTTTCTTGGCGTTACTGCCTTCCGCTCTTTTCGCGTTCTTTTATGTGCGTAGCAAACGTCGCGTCACGCTGGTTGCTGCTCTGGCTTGGTTCGCTTATTTCCCTTATGAGCAGGCAATGAAACTGCGCATTCTGTGTACGGGTGAATGCAACATCCGTGTCGATCTGTTGTTGTTCTATCCGCTGTTGGCTATGGTCTCTGTGATGGCGTTAAAGGCTTATCTAAAATATTCTCGCCAATCAAAAAGTGTCTGAGACCGCTTCATCTCGTAGCCTAGTGAGTGCGCTACGTTGGGTGCGCTGGTTGCTGGTCGTTCCTTCCGCTTTCGTTGGGTGGTATATCGGGGTGATCGTCGCGATCCTGATCTTCAAGGCGAACGAAGCGTTATGCCCGACGCACTATCTTGTTTCTGGTATGTGTCATGCGCATTGGTCAGCTTGGATTGAGGGTGTTGCGATCATTATTGGCTCTGTTTTGGCAGGTGCTTTGGTGGTGTCACTGCCTGCGCTCATTGCACCCACTCACCGCAAGCCTGTGGCGCTGATCGCTTATGTGATTGGCCTAGCTTGTTCGCTCTTTGTTCTGATATTGATGCTTGACCTTTGGTACGCTGTTGTGTCGGCTGCCGTAGCAGGAGGCGTATCGCTATGGCGCGTTCAGCGTGCACGTGCTTCACCTAGTGATTGGAAAGGAGCGACATGAAGCTTCCCACTCTTCTTGCCTACTCAGTAATGGCGTTGGCAATGTGTGCCACGATCTATTTCAACATGGCTCTCAAACCAAGCAGTTTCAGCGCCTTCTTGTTTTTTGCCGTTTGGCTAACTGCACCGTATATGGCAATGGGCGTGGCGCTGTTCTATTTGCAAAAGGCAGGTCGCGCAACGGTGTATTGGTGTGCGCTCGCCATTCTTATTTCTGGTGGTGGGATAATTTTTCTGTTGGATGTCATCTATTGGCATCGCGATGCGCAAGGTGCAATTGCAGTGGCGCTGACACCCATCCTTCAGCTGATGGCGTGCGCGCTCCTTTCTCCCCTTGCTTGGTGGTTGTCACGTGATGCGCGCAGCTAATTCTGTGCGCGAGATTCGCCTCTTATGGGTGGCCATCGGTGGTGGGCTGACGGGTACGTTCAGTTGGCTGATGGCGTGGATGATCTCCGGCCACTTTGAGCCTTTCGATTCAAGCAGCGGCTTATTTATCAATCAACTCTTTCTCACCCTCCCCGTGATGCTTATGGCGTGGCACTACCGCGCGCGTATTTGCTTGTTGTTCTTGCTGTGCGCTTATCTGGGGATGAACCTTGCGAACTATGGTTTTGGCAGTTCAGAAGCGCGCGCATGGTTCGCACTAGGCGCACTCACCAGCTTGCTTTTGCTGTTGCTTCCAGTCGCCGCAGCTTTAACGCTCACCTTGTTTCGGTACATCCAACGCAAACGATCTGACTCTCGTCTTTCACAGAGCTAGCTGTGCGTTAGAATCGCGTATCCGTGAAAAAATTTTCTTTAACAACCATGCCCGTCTCCAATTACCTCAACACCTCCCCCACTCTAGGCGACCGCATCTATCTGCATCCTTCCTGCCAAGTCATCGGCGATGTGAAGATAGGTGATGACAGCTCAGTGTGGTGCAACACGGTATTGCGCGGTGATGTGAACCGCATCGAGATCGGACGTTTCTCTAACGTGCAAGACCTGACGATGTGCCATGTGTCGCACAAGACGGCGGACAAGCCCGAGGGCTCGCCGCTCATCATCGGCGATTATGTGACGGTGGGGCATTCGGTCATTTTGCACGGGTGCCGTATCGGCAACGACTGCCTTATCGGCATGGGCTCGATCATCATGGACGATGTGGTGATCCCTGATCTTGTGATGATCGGCGCGGGCAGCCTCATCTCGCCGGGTAAGGTTTTGGAGAGTGGCATGCTTTACATGGGGCGCCCAGCCAAGTTGGTGCGCGCGCTGACGGAGGATGAGATGAAATATTTGCGCTACTCCGCTGAGCATTACGTGCGCAACAAGGACAATTATCTGAAGGGCTCTGCACAATGACGATGTTCGGTAACGACATCATGATGCATGACGGGAACGAGCTGGAGTTGCAGATCGAACGCACTTGCATCGCGCTGGGGTTGGACTTCCATGACGACTATCAAGTGCGGATGTTCGCGCGCGACGTGTTGCAAAACATCGACAGACTGCGCAAAGCGGCACGTGAGGGCGATATGCAAGCTCGCATCAAGGTAGAGCTATATGGCTTGGCGATGCTTATGCACAAGACCAACTCGGCGACCTTCGGCAGCAACTACCTGAGCCAGTTCGCCAAGGTGACAGAACATCAATCCGCTTGGGCGGCTATCGCGCAGGCCTTATGGAATGAACTTGAAGCACGTAATCCGGACAACATGGCACCGTAGGAATTGACACATGAAACAACCGACTATTGATGACATCGACCGCGCGCAAGTGAACATGGAGACCGCGCAAATCGGCTGGCGCGAGTTGCAGCCCTACTTCGCACGCGGTGCGACGGTAGCAGTAGATTCGACTCTCGATCTGGTGGATGTCGCATTCCAGATCTCCAAAGACAATAAAGCCCAAGTGGCGCAATGGCTGGAGTCTGGTCAGATCGGCAAGGTCACCGATAAGCAGGCATTGGCTTGGTATGAGGCAGATGCTTTGTTGTGGGCAGTGGTGGCACGACCTTATGTTTTGGTGCAAGACAAGAACCGCGATCAGTAACGCCGTCGCATCTTTGGCTTCTCGCCGCCTGAAGGCAGCATGGTTGTTGATGGCGGCGCTGTCGTCGATGCCTGCATGCGCCGAAGAAACGCTGACCGAACCCCCTGTCACAGAGCCTCTGATCTCTTTAATTCCTCAACCATCACTCGATGTGATGGATGTCCCACGCGATTACGTTTCTGAACAGTTCACGGGGTTCGTAGGCAGGGTCGACCGTTTCTTTGGTGATGATCGCCACTTTCAGGAAAGTAACAAGAGCGTATTGCAGCTCGACCTCACGAGGGTGACGGGCTACAACGGAGATGGTCTGTATGTGCTCTCAGGTAGGGCCAAGCTCGATCTTCCCAATACCGAAGAACGACTACATCTGACGATCGAAAGTGACGCGGACCAGAACCTATCCACCGACCAGTCTCGCACCCAACAGGCCGCGACCAAACGCAGTACGGTGCAGAGCATCGCGGCAGCGTTGCGCTTCGAACGGATGTACAACGAACGCTGGCACTTCAGCACGGATACGGGATTGCAGTTCCAAGGCACGGCAACGACACCGTTCACACGGGCGCGTGGCAGCGTGACTGGCACGCTGGGTTCGTGGCACGCCAAGGCGAGTGAGACCGTGTTCTGGTTCAACACCATCGGCGCGGGTGAAACGACGCGGTTCGATTTTGAGAGACTGATCAGCGAGCCCTTGCTGTTCCGCATCAGCAGCAATGCGACTTGGCTGCACGACCGACAAAACTTCGACCTACGCCAAGACTTCTCGCTGTTCCATACGTGGGATGAACGCACTGCTCTGCTCTATCAAGCCAGCGCGTTGGGCATCAGCAAACCACAGACACATGTGACCGATTACGTTTTTTTGGTGTCGTATCGCTATCGTTTGCATCGAGACTGGCTGTTTTTTGAGCTCGACCCGCAACTACACTTCCCCGCTGAGAAACAATTCCACACCAGTCCTGCCTTGGTGATGCGTCTAGAAATGCTGTTCAACGAGGCGAACTGACCTGTTTCGTCACTTCACTTTCTTCATCGCACGTTCGATACGCTCGCACAGCGTCTTCAAGATCTTGATGCGAGCGAAGTTCTTGTCGTTGGCTTCCACCAGCGTCCACGGTGCGATCTCAGTGCTGGTCCTATCCACCATATCGCACACGGCGCGTTCGTAGGCATCCCATTTCTCGCGGTTGCGCCAATCTTCTTCGGTGATCTTGAAACGTTTGAAGCCGATCTTCTCGCGCTCTTTGAATCGGCGTAGCTGCTCTTCTTTGGTGATGGCGAGCCAGAATTTCACCACCACTGCGCCGTTGTTGGTGAGCTGTTCTTCGAAGTCGTTGATCTCGCCATAGGCGCGCATCCAATCCGCTTCGGAGCAGAACTTCTCTACACGTTCGACCAGTACACGACCATACCAAGAACGGTCAAAGATAGTGAAACGACCGATTCGCGGGACGTTGCGCCAGAAGCGCCACAAATAGGGTTGTGCGCGTTCTTCCTCAGTAGGTGCGGCAACGGGGGTGATGCGATAGTGCCGCGCATCCAATGCGCCCGTGATGCGGCGGATAGCTCCGCCTTTACCGCCCGCATCCGAACCTTCGAACACAGCGATGACGGCGATCTTTTTGAACTTCGGATTCCGTGTGAGCAGGGCGAGCTTGCCCTGATATTTCTCCAACTCGGCATCGAATTTCTTCTTGGCGATGACTTGGGTCATGTCCAATTTATCGAGCACATCGATGCCATCGATCGCGGCTTGTAACGGTGGTGCCTTGGCGACAGTGGCTTTAGATTGCGTGGCCAGATGTTTACGCAACGACTCCAGAATTATCTTGCCGACGGTCAGGCTACGATAACGCGCATCCGAACCTTCCACCACGATCCATGGTGCTTCAGCGGTGCTGGTCTCGCGCAATGTGTGCTCGGACACTTTGCGAAACTTGTCGTAGAGTTCGAAACGTTCCCAATCGAACTTGGTGACACGCCAACGGGTCTTGGGATCTTTCTCCAAGACTTTGAGGCGTTTCTTCTGCGCATCTTTAGAAAGATGGAACCAGAACTTGAGCACCACTGCGCCTTCGTCAGTCAGCATCTTCTCCATGCGATTGATCTGCTCGATATCTTGCGCAAGGGTGGCAGCGCTACTCTTCTTGAGCACACGCTGCACGATAGGCGCGGTGTACCACGAGCCAAAGAAAACACCGATCTTGCCCTTGGGCGGCAGTGCACGCCAAAAGCGCCACATGGGCGGGCGCTCACGCTCTTCGTCGGACATCTCGCCGGTGGCATGCACTTGAATGTGGCGCGGATCCATCCATTCGTTGAGCAGATTGACCGTTTCGCCCTTGCCAGCACCATCCACGCCGCCGATCAGGATGATGACGGGGAATTTGGCTTTCTGCGCCAGATCGAACTGCGCGTTCAGCAACGCTTCGCGTAGCTTAGGTTCTTCTTTGTCGTAAGTGGCTTTGTCTATCTTGTGTCCGAGTTCCGCTGATTCAAACATGATGCTCTCCTTTGAAAACGCAGTTTCAGTGCAGACTTACCTTTAGGTTAGTCGCAACTAAAATTACAAAGCTTCTGGCGCGATGGCTAGGCGTAGATTGGTCTGATAATCGCCATCGCTGGTGTGACGACTGAGCCACCACACCGATCCTTTCTTCACACTAAAACCAGTCTTCGAGTTCGCTAACAGCAGCGCTGCAATCTGCCCTAAAGAGGGCTGATGACCGACGATCAGCACGGTGGTATCGAGGTCGGGCCAGCCTATGGCATCCAAGATGTCTTGCGCGTCTGCGCCAGGAGCAAGTGCTGCTTCGGTGTGGAAATGTTTGGTGAGTGCGTGCGCTGTTTGTTGTGTGCGCTTGGCTGGACTGACTAGGATGCGGGTGTCTTCGGGGATACGGGCACGCAGGAACGTGGCCATTTTGTCTGCTTGCTTCTGACCTTTGCCTGTCAGCTCGCGGGCCATATCGGGTGATCCGTCATGCGCTTCAGCATGTCGCCACAGTATCAATTCCATGATCAACACCTCGCGAATATTACTAATGAGATTGCAGGATATACCGTATATACTGTTTTTGCCACAATCAAAATAAGGATATAGATCATGGTCACTCGAACGACTCGCCCTGCTTCAGCCAAACCTGCATCTACCCGTAAACCTGCCGCCCCCAAAGTCGCCACAAAAGCCGCGCCTGTAAAGGCACCAGCGAAACCCGCAAAGAAACACAAGAAGGAAAAGAAGTCCGGCGACAAAGTAAAGGTCGTACGCGATAGCTTCACCATGCCACAAAGTGATTACGACCTGATCGCCGCGCTAAAAGAAAAAGCAAATGGCATACATGTGAAGAAGAGCGAACTGTTACGCGCTGGTTTGCGTCTACTCTCGAAATTGACAGCTGCTCAGCTGAAAAAATCAGTGGCTGATCTGGAGAAGATCAAGACCGGACGTCCGAAGAAGGTCTAATCCTCTTCGGCCAATAAAGGCTGACCTAAATTCTCCATCAGGTCAGTCTGCGCGCAGATCTGCGCGCCCCGCGCACTGGTCTTGCGATGCCAGAAACCGTTGCAATCCATCTCCCACGCTTGGCAGTTGTCCTTCAAATAGATCTTCAATCCTTCATCCAGTACGCGCTTCTTCAGCTTGGCATCGAGCAACGGAAAACAAGCCTCGATACGACGGAAGAAGTTGCGATCCATCCAGTCTGCACTGGCTAGATACACATCGTGCTTGGCTTCATTTCGGAAGTAGAAGATGCGGGAATGTTCCAGAAAACGACCGATGATAGAACGTACAGTGATGTTTTCGGACAGCCCTTTCACACCAGGTCGTAAGGCGCACACACCGCGCACGATGAGGTCGATCTTCACACCCGCTTGCGAGGCTTCGTACAAGGCCATGATGGTCTCAGGTTCGAGCAGCGCATTCATCTTGGCGATGATGTGTGCCGTCTTCCCTGCCTTGGCGAGCTTGGTCTCGTTGCGGATGGATTCGAGCACTTTGCTGTGCAAGGTGAACGGCGATTGCCATAGATGGTTCAGCTTGGCCGCTTTGCCCAAGCCGGTGAGTTGCATGAATATCTGATTCACGTCTGAGCACACGGCTTCTTCGCAGGTGAACAAACCAAAATCGGTGTAGAGCTTGGCGGTACGTGGGTGGTAGTTACCTGTGCCGAGGTGTACGTAGCGACGCAGTTTCTTGTCTTCGCGGCGCACCACCATCAGCATCTTGGCGTGCGTCTTGTGTCCGACCACGCCATACACCACGTGCGCGCCCACCGATTCCAAACGTCCCGCCCAGTTGATGTTCGCTTCTTCGTCAAAGCGCGCCAACAGCTCCACCACCACCGTGACTTCTTTGCCGCGCTGTGCGGCCACAATGAGCGCTTCCATCAGTTCTGAATCTTCACCCGTGCGATACACCGTTTGCTTGATGGCGACGACATCGGGATCGTTGGCTGCTTGCTGAATGAAATCGAGTACGGGCTTGAATGACTGATAAGGGTGATGCACCAACAGGTCACCCTTGCGGATCGCCTTGAACATATCCGCACCCTTCTTCTGGATGAGTGCAGGCACACCCGGCACGAAGGGTTGGAACTTCAGATCAGGGCGCGGCACTTGAGCGGGGATGCGCATCAAGCGCACCAGATTCACAGGGCCATGAACACGGTAAAGGTCTTCCGGTTTCAGTTCGAACTGACGCAACAGGAAATTCGCCAACTCAGGCGTGCAGTTGTCTGCCACCTCCAGACGCACTGCATCTCCGAAGTGACGCTGCGGTAACTCGCCTTGCAGGCTGACCCGCAGGTTCTTCACTTCTTCTTCATCGACGAACAAGTCGCTGTTACGCGTCACACGGAACTGGTAACAGCCCAATACTTCCATCCCCGCGAACAACTCGCCGACATGGGCATGGATGATGGACGAAAGGAATACGAAAGCATGCGGACAACCCGCGATCTCCGGCGGCATCGGTATGGCGCGCGGCAGTACGCGTGGCGCTTGTACGATGGCTTTGGCGGAATTGCGCCCGAAGGCATCCTTGCCTTGCAACTCCACGGCGAAGTTCAGACTCTTGTTCACCACACGCGGGAAAGGATGCGACGGATCAAGTCCGATGGGCGTGAGCACTGGCATGACCTCGCGCAGAAAGAACTCCTTCACCCACGCTTGCTGCGCTTCGTTCCAGTGTGTACGGCGGATGAACTTGATGCCCTGAGCCGCCAGCGCAGGCACCAGTTCTTTGTTGAACAGTTCGTATTGGCGAGAGATGAGTTGATGCGTAGGTGCGAACAGACGCTTGAGGATCTGCGAAGCTTCTAGACCATCCGGTCCAGCGGCGATGCCGCCCAACTTGATCTGTTCTTTGAGACCCGCGACGCGGATCTCAAAGAACTCATCCAGATTGCTACTGACGATGCAAAGGTAGGTTAGGCGCTCCAGCAACGGTACGCTGGGATCTTCCGCTTGAGCCAATACTCGACGGTTGAACTCCAACAGGCCGAGTTCACGATTGAGGAAATTCTGCGCTGGATAGGTTTTGGCCAATTGTTTCGAACTGCTTAAGCCTTCGGTGGGACGTAGCCGGTCGGCATCTGCGTCGATTCCCCGAAGAAGTAGTTCTCCATCTGTTGCGCCAGATACTGACGTGCTTTTAGATCGGCCAGATTGAGGCGGTTCTCGTTCACCAACATCGTTTGGAATTTTATCCAGCCTTGCCATGCTTCTTTCGATACGTTGTCGTAGATACGTTGCCCTAGCGCGCCGGGATACATCGGTCTTTCAAGGCCTTCTGCTTCGCGACCCAATTTCACACACTGCACCATTCTTGCCATTTGCTTCTCCACTTATAGATTAACGACTGATTGTTACACGCCTATTTCAGATTCTTTACGAACACCTTGGACCGACGCTGATAGTTATACAGCGCCTTCTTCTCTTTAGGCAGTTGGTCCACATCCGCTTCTTTGAATTCACGCTCGACGAACCAATGTGCCGTGCGCGTCGTCAGCACGAACAGCTTCTTCATCTTCTGCGACTTCGCCAGACTACTCATATGATTGAGGATGGCCTCGCCGTAACCACGGTCACGGCATTGCGCGTCCACCGCCAGACAAGCGAGCTCCGCCGATGCCTCGTTCGGGAATGGATACAACGCTGCACAGCCAACGATGCGATGGTCATGCTCCAACACCTCGAAGCGGGCGATCTCGCGCTCCAACAACTCACGCGAACGCCGCACCAAGATGCCATCCTCTTCCAATGGGCGTAGCAACTGGATGATGCCGCCCACGTCTTCTATGGTCGCCGCGCGCAAGGTATTGAGCGTGCTCTCAACCACCATGGTGCCGATGCCATCATCGCTGAACAGCTCTTGCAACAAGGCGCCGTCGGTGTGACGACTGATGAGGTGAGTACGTGCTACGCCCGCTTCGCAAGCGCGTACAGCGCAAGGCAAGAACAGCGCGATGTCATCGGGTAGCTTGTTCTTCTTGCTCAAGATGTCCTGCGCTTGCGCGATGGTGAGTTCCTTGGCCAGCTTACCTTTCTTGTCCTGCACGCCGTCTGTGTCCATCATGAACACCAGTTTGTCGGCATCCAGCGCGATGGCCGTCGCCGTGGCGATGTCTTCCAAGGTGAGGTTGAACACCTCACCCGTGGGTGAATATCCCAGCGGTGACAGCAGCACCACTTCACCGAACTCCATGCGATCTCTAAGCGCTGCGACATCGACCTTACGCACGGTGCCGGTATGTTGCAGATCTACCCCGTTGATGACGCCGATCGGTTGTGCGGTGATGAAGTTGCCGCCCGCCACCCGGATGTCCGCATTCGCCATCGGCGAGTTGGCCAAGCCCATGGAGAGCAGCGCCTCGATCTCGACACGCGTGCGGCCCACAGCTTCTTTCACGCATTGCATGGTCTCGGCATCTGTCAGGCGAATGCCTTGATGATAAGTGCCAGCCAAATTGTTCTTGGACAGATGCTGCTCGATCTGTGGGCGTGCACCGTGTATCAACACTAGGCGGATACCTAGGGCAGCAAGTAGATTAAAGTCATGCGTCAGCTCGACGAACTTACCGTCCGCCACCACCTCGCCGCCAAACGCAATGACGAATGTCTTGCCGCGAAAGGCATTGATATAGGGCGCAACAGAGCGGAACCAAGCAACGAAATCCACTGGGGTGGTTACAGCAGGCATGTCAGTCCTTTCAGTTTGATGCGCTATCTTACTTGCTATTCCTCATCTAGTAACTTACCTGCGATGGCCCAGTTCTCATCTGGTAGTTCATCGAAGGCGATGTAGGTGTAGCGACCGCGACACGGTGGGGCGTAGCCCGCTGGTGCGGGAACGGTCGCATACACCGTCACGCCTCATCCAATAGCTTACCCGCTATCGCCCAATTCTCATCGGGCAGTTCGTCGAAGGCGATGTAGGTGTATGACTTTGGTTTTAGAGCGATGCGCTCCAAGGTGTCAGTGATCTCTTCAGCGATCTTGGCTTTCTGTTCTCGGCTCAATGTTCCGGCGATACGGATATTCACATACGGCATAGTCACTCCTTAACGAAAATCGCCCCACAGTGTCTGCATGGCCGCGATACCCGTAATGGCAGCCGTCTCAGTGCGCAGCACGCGCGGGCCAAGACGGATGGGGACGAAGCCTGTATGTTGTGCTCTAAGCGCCTCGTCAGAGGTAAAGCCGCCTTCGGGACCGATCAGTAGTACGACATCCTTCTCGATCCCCATCTGTTCATGTAGGCCATTCGCACCTTCGGGCAGTAGGATGAACTTCTTATGCGAACTGCCGCGCTGAGTTTCTAGCCACGCCTCCAACTCCATAGGCGCATGAGTGACAGGCAAGGTGTTGCGCCCGCTTTGTTCACACGCGGCGACGGTGACGCCTTGCCAGTGCGCGCTGCGTTTTTCAGCACGAGTCTCGGACAGCTTTGCCACGCTGCGCTGCGTCTGCACGGGCTGGATACTCGTCGCACCCAATTCGGTCGCTTTTTGAATGACCCAATCCATCTTTTCGCTGGAACACATGGCTTGCGCCAAATGAATGTGCAGATTCGACGAGCTGGTATCAAGCACGGTCTGCAGGTTACCTAGCAACACATGCTTGCCGTTGATGGCATGGATGGTCGCATCCAGCGCATTGCCCAAACCATCGAAGATCTGCACCGCATCGCCGACGCGTAGACGCAACACACGGCTGGCGTGATGGGCCGCATCGGGCGGCAGCTCGGCGTTAGTACTCAGCGGTAGCGGAGGTGGGCAGTAGAAGCGTGGTGCAGCCATAGCAATCAAAGGGCATTGGGGATGGGCGTGATAATATAACGGGCAGAAGAATAACGCTGTATTTTGGGAGTGTATCTAGAATGGTCAGTCTGCAACCCCCTCTTTGTGATTTCGGCTGGAAGGCACGCCCGTTTGACTTGCTGGGCGTAGATGGCAAGCGCCACACACTCGAAAGTGCGCGCGGTAAGAACGGTCTGCTGGTGATGTTCATCTGCAACTACAGGCAAGTTTCTTTGTAAATACCACCCCACCCAAGTTATAGTAAAATGGACTGCTAATCTCTTAGCGGAGCGTTTAGGTGTCCACATTAAAGATTGTAGAACGCAAGATTGATCTTCCAGTTTTTGTTCTCTCGGAAACTTGCGACAAAGATGATGAAGGCGCGTTAACTCGCCCTATCAAACAGGGAATTGGGAGAAAGGCCCTGACTTATTTCTACAGGCCTTTCGTTGATTCCGACACCGGGGCTAGGTGCAACTACAACCTCTTTCCGATTGCATTTAATCGTGACGGAAGCCCTTGGGACCTAGCCTGCCTCTATATTTTGGACAAGTTGGAAGGGGAAACTCGGCCCAACATGGAGTCCTACGGGAGCATCGCGGAGGATCTTGGCGCCTTCAAGGAGTGGATTGACAATGACGATCATCCAGGCGACCTACTGTTTCATTTCCCAAAATTCAAACAGGCGCGTGTTACTTATCGATATCGCGAATTCTTACAAAGTTGGATATATGCGCAGGAGGTGAAACCCAAGACGGCCAAGAGACGAATGGGAACTGTCATAGCCTTTTATCGTTGGCTCATGGAGAAGCAATACTTCCAGTTTGATTTCGCTCCCTGGGAAGAAAGAACTTACAACCTGATCTACAAAAACAAGCAGGGGTTCTCCGTATCAAAGAACGTAAAAACAACGAACTTGAGCATTAAGACCCCGGAAACGACCGATCCTTTCGACGGCACCATCATGGATGGAGGAGAGTTGCGCCCTCTTCCGGAAATCGAACAACGATGGGTCTTTGATGCGGCAAAGGAATTACGCAATCCCGAGATTTACTTGATCTTGCTCTTCATTGTGCTGACAGGGGCTCGCATTCAGACGGTAGGTACGCTTAGAAGAAGGCACTTTGCAAATCCACATCCCAAGCTTTCAAAGTCGATAAGTGGAGGGGGCGAGGTCGTGAAAATCACTGCAGGCCCCGGGACTGGCATCGATACAAAAAACGATAAAAAAGCGATTCTAATGGTCCCTAAGGCGCTCTACGATGTCATGCATTCATATGCACTTTCCCCGCGTACTCGATCCCGCTGCAGCCGTGCCCCAGGGGGGGATCACTTAGAACAGCACCTCTTTCTCACGCAGCAAGGAACCCACTACTTTGAGAGCAAGGAAACCACGCTCAATTTCAATCCAGAATTTAAACGGCGGCACCATAAAAAGGGTGGCACCGTCCGGCAGTATCTGAAGGATCGCCTAATTCCAATGATTCAGGAGAGGCACGACAAAAACTTCCACTTCCGCATTCATGATTTGCGCGCAACATTCGGAATGAACACCGAGGCTAAGTTGGTCAAAATGGTGCAAGCGGGCGTGATAACTTTAGACAAGGCAAGGCAGATTCTCAGAACTTTAATGTGGCACGAATCAAGCGCAACAACCGACCAGTATTTGGACTACAGGGCGCAGATGGAGAGGATCTTCACGGCCGTTAATGAGTACGGCGATCAAGTCCAGGCATGGATCGATACCGCAAAAAACGGCTTTAAAAATGAATAAGCCGACTGACCCCATATTCACCACGCGTCAGCACTATGTTCTGGAATTACCATTAAGAACTGCGGTGCGAATCCTTCATCCGGAGCAGGTGATCGTGAAGGTTGGCTCTAAGTTTATCGATGTGGGTTCTCTATGTTATGCGTTACGCTCAGAAGAACAGCGCGCAGCAAAAAAGCCCTCGCAGGTAGAAGAGTCAACACTCCTGCCAAAAAGGCGTGCGGTGGTTAAACAGCTCATCAAAGTAGCCTCTGAAATGATGGTCAGCAAGCGACCTTCAACAATGTATGGGGAGTTGCTCGCCTTTGGTATGTTTGTAGATTGGTCGGATCGCAATGACCATGTCGAATGTTTGACATGTAAAGACGTGATGGAGAGAGCATACCTTGGTTATGTGGCCCATGTGAACGAGATTTTTCAACAGGGAAACATTGAAGCTCCGACTGCCTTTGCAAGGCAGTCGCATGTCATGAAACTCCTTGCAGCCGTCACTGGAAATCCAGAGTTTGGCCAAGGTGTTTGTCTGATTAGAGATAGGAACCAAGGGGCACGGAAAGGAACAGAGCCTGCAAACAGCGATGACTTTGCGCATACGCTTGCCATGGCTGAGATGATGTTCGATGGCCTAGCTGACCTGCTGCTAAACAACAAGCCATTTCCGTACGAGCTGAAACTACCCGAGTCCCTGAATTGGGAAACTGGAAACCATCTTTGGATATTTCCGACGAACGTATGGAACTTGCCTCCACACTTGTGGGGAGAAGAAAGGGTAAGACTTGGCAAACCCAATTGGCCATATGATTACAAAAGAGGCCGTTTGGCCACAATTGATGAAATCTGGCATTGGTACAAGGTTAAAACTGAAAGGGCCAAACGTGTTCTAGCAGACAAATTAATAACTGACGCGAAGCGGCTGATCGATGAGGCAAATGCGAATTATCGTCATCGAATACGTATTCAACTAGCTACGTCAGCACATCATGCATTCCTGTTGCTTTTTATGGCAAACACAGGTGGAAATCTTGCAGTTATACGGGAGATCGAATCCGGAGACGTTATTGATGCAGAAGTAGTTAACCAAAACTACCGCGCAATTAAATACCGCGCTTCTGGGAAAGTTGTGACATTAATAGTGCCGGTCAGCTTTATGCCATCGTTGCGTAAGTTCATGGAATTACGCAATTACATGCTGGATAACCAACACCACCCATATTTGTTCCTTGCTGTGGGCGTTAAGCAAAAAAATTTGGACGCCCCAACTCAAATCACAGACAAGGGGCTGGAAACGATTTACGCATTAATGAAAAGCATTGATGTGAAAATAACCGTCATCCGCCCTAGGCAAATCCGTGCCACAGTAGACGACTGGTATCTGAGGCATTACGAGACCGCCATCGCTGCAAAAGTGATGGGACACGACGAAGAGACTGAAAACAAGAAATATGGGCGCGGCTCATCAGTAGATCACCGCGATGACATGACGGCCTTCCTCCGGAAAATTTCCGACACTGCAAAGAAGCAAAAAGTGGTTGTGTCGCGCGACGAATTGGGGGGGGCGGCGCCTCTTGAGCAAGGCGGCGGTTGCGAAAGCTATGGACACCCGGATGGAATGAGTGACGACCCCATGTTTCAGCCTAGTTGTGATGGAGGGTGTTGGTACTGTTTGCACCGGTGTCTCGTTGCGGACGAAGAGGACGCACGAAAAATTGCATCGGCTGCGTTTCTGATGGAACAGCTAATCCTTGGTCCAGCACACGAAAAAGCTCTGCGCCCGCTTATACAGAAATGTGAGGAGGATCTGACAGCCATTGCCAGTGTTGGTGACTGCGAGTCGATGGTTAAGCGGGTAAAGGTGGAAGTATTTGAAGATGGGGAACTGACGCATTTCTGGGCTGAAAAATATCATCTCTTCCTTGAGTTAGGAGTAATCACATGATTTTGGAAGCAGAATCTCGCATCAAGCTACCAAAGGGGGCGCTACCGCCCGATCCTTGGATGGGTGATGGTACTGAGTTACATCTAGATCACGTTGTGGCTCGAAATAACAAAGGAGAGGTTGTCTCCAGAGCAGGCGATTTGGTATGGGATTTGACTTCCTACCACGCGCACGGACAGACGACGAGGTTGTACTTTGATTACTGGCAAAACAAAGCCAATCGAAAAATCAATGAATCCGAAATAACTCCACAAAGATTGATGCGTATTCGAGAATTGCAGCACCTGATGTGCAATATTATGTATAGCAAAAGCTATACAGGTATCGGTGTTTCAAGTCTTCACCACATTCAGTATATGTCGCGCAAAATTGCGTTGTATGCTGAAGAGGCGGATTGCGGCGTTGGGGAGGTATTGAGGCGTGCTGAGTTGTTGGATAAGTTCATAGGCAAAATCCGCAATAAAGACGCGATGCACTTGCGAAATTTGCTTAATTCGCTTTATGCCCAAAACTCAGATAAGGCGGCATTTCCCGTAGCTCGCACGACGTTCTGGGATAAATTGAGTCTGCTAGCCATCAAGCATCAAGAAAGCATTAAACAACACGCCCCTCTACCTACGCGGATTTACTCCGAGTGGATTAATAATCTTGATACCGAGTTGACGTTTATCGAGAGTCACCTAGACAAATTAATCTCCACCCTGCGTGGTGCAGTGAAAGCTTGGCGCGACGCTGATGCAAAGCGCACGGGAACCAGAGGTGTTGTGGTTGGCCCGGATTTACTTGGGGAAACCTCACTGGGTGACCTGTTTGACAGGTACGGCAAAAATAGAGAACTGAATGGATTATGCTCAGTCGTGCACGCTGTGTATCTGGTATGCAAACAACAGATTCACACCTTTTCGGCCATGCGTGACAAAGAGGTTATATATCTGCCCTTTGACTGCATGAAGACAGAGGGCCGTAATGGTCGCAAATATGCCCTGATTGAGGGATACACCACCAAGTTGAATGGTGGACGAAAACGAAGAGCCCAATGGGTAACTACCGAAGAGAACGGTTTCCGTGCAATTCGCATCGCGCAGAAACTGTCGTCCGTGATCTACGAATCCATAGGCATAAAGCCAAGTAAGAAGGACGATGATAAGGACATATTTCGACTATTTATCTCCACCAACTATTTGCCTTGGAATAACAGTCAAGGGTTCGATACATCCGGGTCTGTGCCTTTTAGGGTGGTAACGAACTTAAGGGTATCTACAAAATATTATGAATCACTTGTTGCAAGGCTTATTCCTGTAATCAAGGAGGAAGACGTTGCCGAACTGGAGGACATCGACCCATTCCGCAACTGGCATGACGAAGAAGAATTCCAAGTTGGCCGGATATGGCCGCTGAGGTCGCACCAGCTTCGGCGTTCGCTCGCGCTATATGCGCGTGCCAGTGGGTGTGTCCGTCTGTCATCTCTCCGTCGCCAGCTGCAGCACATCAGCAACGACATGAGTTCCTACTACGCGAATGGCAGCACATTTGCCAAAAACTTCTTTATTGAGGACCCAAAGGGCTTCAATAAGCATGTCGTCAAGGAGTGGCAGGAAACAGAGGAAGAAGCAGAGCTTCTTTCGTTCGTATGGGACGTTCTAAAGAGTGAGGAGCCTCTCTATGGAGGAGCTGGAAACTTCTATGATACTCAAAGGCAGAAAGGCAAGCTGATGACACGTGAACAGGTTCAGGTAGCCATCAAGAGCGGGACAATGGCCTATAAGAGTGGACCAATCGGAGGTTGTACCAAGCTTGGCCCATGCGAAAAGAGGACTGGCATAGCGCTTGTTAACACAGTCTGCGCAACTAAGGGCTGCAAGAACCTGGTCGGCAAGCATTCTAAAATTATCCAAGTCATCAAGGCCAAACGCGGCATGCTGGCACACATTAGCCCTGACACCATCACCCACCGGGTCGAGAGTGAAGATCTGCAGGCATTGGAACAGGTTGAGGCACTTTGGCGGCCTGTAGGAGTCCCTGAGACACATTCAACAGGGGTTGGTCATGGATAATAACTATCTCGCAGACTACTTCGATGCGCTGGAGCGACTTAAAAAGGGAAAGCCGAAAGTCGTCCCCAAAGGATCCCGCATCAATAATGACACAGTAGCTCTTGAGGCCGGAAGAAAGAAAGGGGCGATAAAGCGTATACGTCCTATCTTCAAGGATCTCATTGAGGCTATCGATAACGCCGAGGTAGAGCTGTCCAAACCGGACGATTCGCAGAAAGAGAGGATTGAGAATCTAAAGGCGGATGTCGATAAGTACCGAAATTTATGGGAGGATGCGCTGACCCGCGAGGTCTCCTTGATAAAACAGTTATGGGATGAACGTGAGCAGTGGGCCAAAGAGAAGGCGGCGCTCACGGGTGAAAAGGTCACATCGATCTTTGGCAAAAAGCTCCGGGGACAGAAATCCCCAAATTGACCGTAGCGCCTTCGGTGTGTTTTCTAGACCAACTCCTCCGATACGCGGCGGAGTTCTCCTACACAGCATAAATTCCAACACCGACGCAGGTGGCTGTCGTATCGACCAGCGTGAAAAAATGCCAAACTTAGTCGCTTGCGTATTCTGGTGAAACCCGCCAATCAAAATGCTCAGGAGCGCAACTGGGTTTGATGCCTATTTACGGCGGCAATTATCCATATGAAAAGTGTCTGTTGCAATTTAAGAGCCGTTAGTCGAGTAACATGTCGAACTAGCACTACCGGCCACTTTGAGTCAGTCAGGCTTGAGGGTTCGATGCCAGAAAGCTGACGTTTACCATGGGCGGGATAGTGGACTGAACCGTCGGTCGAAGATGTTGTATTGAAGTCCGCTTCTCGGCCTAAAGAGACGTTGGTCATTTTATGAAATGACTGACGAATCATTCCAAGGGGATGGCCGCATTCCATCCTAAAGGGGACAATCAATCCGCCACTCTTCATACTCCGAAACATTCAAATCAGGAGACCTGAAGCAACTCACCTTTAGTAATATCTTCAATTACGTTTGCGCAACAACATTTGAATCGTTGCTCCCGCAATTACGAACCACACCACAGTACGCATAATCATTGCAATAACCGTGCGTTTCTCATAAGCACCACCGGAACTTATGTGCATGCCGAAACCGATGAATGTGAGTGCGATTGCTGCGGCAATTGCCACTGCTAGCCAAATGGCCCAACGTTGCTGTAGCCACAATCCAACGCCGGCAGCTATGTAGGCAAAGCCCGACAAGAAGTTGAACCAGAGGACGAATGGGACATAGTTCCCGGCCGCTTCTACTGCCGCCTCATTGCCCAGCAACACAGCGCCACCTTCCTTAATCGTCATCAAACCAAATAGAACCGCCACGATGGCGAGTGAACTGATCAGCCATCCTCGGGGTTGTTTAAGTGAAGTCATGCTTATGTCTCCTTGGATTATTTGGTTTCTTCAACGAAGCGATACATCTCGTGGCAGGCGATGCAGTTATTCATGGCCATGCTCAATTTCTTGACGACGAGACTACTATCCTTCGACTTTTCGGCCTCAACAGCAATGTTGTCGAACTTGCTGCGTGTATCGAAACCCAGCGTCTTCATTTCGACGGGAAGTTTCCTGAACAACGAACCCGGTGTATCTGCCTCGGCTTCCATGCCGGATGCTTTGGCAGACTTGATGACGGCATCAAAATCCTTCTCTGATGCGGCCGCCAAGATGCCTTGCGAACTTTGCAACCACACACGCATCTCTAACAACAGCGCATTACGCTCATCTTTACTCAACATGACCGCCTGCCGCCCATCGTCAGAGGGTTGCACATTGCCGACTGTGAATTTGTAGCCCAATGCAGCAACGACAATGGCCAGCAAGGCAACCAAAATCCAGCTCAATTTACAATTCCTCATATTGTTTTCTCTCTGGGTGATGACGCATCAACGACCGATTTACTTACTTGCAGTACCGTAGAAATGTTCGACGAACTTGCCCCGAAAGGTCTGGTGGCAATTCAAACAGCTGGTTTGCACCTGCTGAAAAGCCGCGATGACTTTTTGCCCGTCCTTCTCATGTGCGGCATGCTCAAGACTATGCGCGGCCTCATGCGTCTCGCCGTCTAATGCTTTGAACTTGGACATCTCTGGCCCCATGAATTTCATGATGCGCATCTTTTCAGAAACTGGGGGCTGGGGATGAGACGCGATCAACGGAGCTGTCTTGGCAACCAACTCCCAATCTTCGCGTGAGATACCGTCGGTGATGACCTGCATATTCCTACCCAGATCCTTCATAACTTTTTGCAGTTCGAGGGGCTCTGCTGCTTGTGCCTGAGGTATGGAAAGTGCGAATGTGATAAGAGATGCGACTAAGATCGATTGCTTCTTCATGGTGGCTCCTTGTGTGGGTTGATAAT
>PNNY01000003.1 GCA_013824485.1 Sideroxydans sp. | reverse complement strand
AGAGTGTTTCAAGGCATACGCTACCGTCAATAGTTGCGGCCGCTGCTGTCGTTGAAGTAACCATGTTTGAAGCAGGTCCCTCACCCGCTGCATTGACGGCTGTCACCTTGTAATAGTAAGTAGTTGTAGCGGTCACCCCCGTATCGGTTAGCCAAAGACCAGAAAGCGGTGATGCATTTACTTTATTAGCTGGACTAATTACGAAATCATTATTGCCTAATTTAGTAGTTGAACGATAAACGTTATAACCCGTTGCACCAGTTACTGCGCCCCAGCTCACATCGACCTGCACATCACCAATCGCTGTTGCACTAGCACTCGGGGTTACAGTGGGCGCAGTTCCGCTACCTGTGCCTGTTAATACAAATGTGCCCGGTGCCACAATGTCACTTAATCCAAATTGAACAGCATCAATGTTGTAAGAGCCGGCCGCAAGGGATGTCGGAACAGTGATGGTGATACTGGTTGAAGTCTTAGAAGAAATAGTAGCGTTTGTGCTTGCACTGCTAGGCAGCGGCCCAAAAAAATATACTTGTGAGACCGACGTGAGATTCGTCCCTGTTATCGTCATCGTCATCGGTGTACCCACGGTTCCAGTGTTTGGAGTAAAGCTCGTAATGGTGGGCGTCGACCCACCACCCGCAGGTGGAACATAAGCTGTCGTCAATGCAGTATTGAAACCTGCAGGAGTCGTGAAGCCAGCATTTGCACTAGCACCCGCACCAGTCAACAAGCTTGTATATGAGGTTGCACTATTGGTGAGGGCTGTTTGCAACGCTTCCAGCGTGTTATCCATCACGTTATCGTTGGTGGGCGTGAAGACAGTAGTGATGGGATCGATCCCTGCCAATTGCGTGGACAGACCCAGAGCAGTTTTCACATTCGTCGTAGCTGTAGATACTTGGCCAGCCGAAATTGCAGCGAGTTGTGTGGTGGTCAAACCAGCGAACCATGAGCTGGGTGTTGCAGTACCCGCCAAATTAGCAATCAACAGATCGGTCAGCGGTGTCACATTGACATTGCCAGCACTGGTGGCGATGGAATGATAGTTGGTGCTGTTAGCTACACTGTTAATCGTGCCGCCTGTCACCTGAATGGCGCAAGGTAGGGTTTGACCAGAGAGCGTCGTCTGTATCGCGCCAGATGCACTTGTGGTCGAGGATGCAATTGTTGTGCTACTTGCACATTTGATATTCACCGTGCCGTTAGCAACTGCAAAGCCCACAGCAGCCGTGCCACTGAGTGAGGTGGTTGCTGGTGTCGTGCCGCCACTACTTGAACCACCACCGCCCCCACATCCAGCAAGAATGAATCCAAAGAGCAATGAAGCAATAGATTTGGTGAATAGGTGTTTCGACATTTACAGCCTCCAAGATTGAATGAGCGATCAGTTTGCGCAGAAGGTGTGATTGTCGAAATGCACGCTTTTCTAGGCAGATGAATTCTCATGGAGCGATGGGCTTTGAACAATCCCGCGAACGCGGGGGTAGCTTTAACGCCTGCATTTGTTAAAGTCTCCTCATTGAATCCTTGGGTAATCGAGTGATGTTGTCCTTATACAAAAGACCTACTTATGCATTGTTAGCGTTGGCCTTAGCTAGCGTGGCACTGATCGCCTGTACGGTTTGGTTCGCGCTGAAGCAACCTTGGGTAGGTGTGCAGATGGCGGTGGTGGATGACAAGGTGCGTGTCGTTCATGTCGTAGAGGCTTTGGTGCAACAGATTCCTGAAGGGGTTGAGGTAAAGCGTCTCGTTTCTGCAACAGGGGTGGCGCAAGATGTTTTGGTTTCTGACCTTATCGAAGAGCCTGACTTCTTCAACACCTACCCAGAGATGGCTGAGTTCTTTTCTCGTCAGTCGACTTTCGAGGCTATGTTGCGAGATAAGAGCGTGACCTTGGTTTGGGTCGATGCTTCGGGCGTAGAAAAACAAGTGACAGTGACACCAACGAAGCGCCCGTTCAGCAGCCTGCCTATGGTGTTTTGGTTCCAAGTGATCGTTGGTTTCATCGGCTTCTTAATCGCTAGCTGGATATTCTTGTTACGCAAAGACGATTGGGCTGCGCGCATGTTCTGGCTTTCAGGCTTGGCGTTTCCCCTATTCACTGTTCCAGCTGCCATCTATAGCACGCGTGAATTGGCGATGCAGGGCGAGACGATCCGTTGGCTCGCGTCACTCAATCATCTTGGCGCATTCATGTTTGGTTGCACCTTGGTAGCCATCTTCATGACTTACCCGCGCAAGCTGGTGCGGCCCATCCATTTGTTATGGTTGCCCGCCATCTTTGGGCTTTGGTTGGCAGCAGATGTGTTGCGCTGGGCACCAGATCAAGACTGGGGATCACGTATGCCAGTGTCGGTAGAGATGCTGTTGGCTATCGTCTTCGCTGTGGTGCAATGGCGCAAGACACGGGGGCAGCCACTAGAGCGTGCCGCATTGCGCTGGTTCACGCTATCTACCCTTGTTGGTAGCGGTTTGTTCATCTTTATTACGGTTGGTTCGCAAGTGCTTGGCTTGTTCGATATGCCAAAACAGGGGTATGCGTTCGGATACTTCCTACTCATCTACATAGGCATCGCACTAGGTTTGCGTCACTATCAATTGTTCGACATGGATGAGTGGGCCTATCGCGGATTCATGTGGGTGGTGGGGGCGCTGTCGGTCATCGCACTCGATGCCTTGCTCATTTACTTTGGATTGACTGAGGCGACTTCGCTTGGTGTGAGTTTGTTGATCGCGGGCTGGTTGTACTTTCCGCTTCGACAATGGATGTGGCAACGCATCGTCAAAAAACATTACCCCAAATTCGAGTCTTTGTTGCCGGAGTTGTCAGCGATCGCGTTCACTGCTTCGCACAGCGAACAAAAATTCCGCTGGGAATCATTCTTGATGCGCGTCTTCGATCCCTTGGAGATGAAGCAAGGGGAAGCTGACATCAAAGAAGCAGGTGTGCTCGAAGAAGGCCTCGCCTTACAAGTGCCCGCATCTGCCACTTTGCCGTCCTACACCCTGCGCTATGCGGGCCGAGGTATCCGTTTGTTCTCCACGCGCGATGCAGATTTTGCGATGGCGTTGAGCCAACTGCTGCATCAGGTGATGGGTGGCCGCTCAAGCTACGAACAAGGGGTGGCGCAAGAGCGGCTGCGTATTGGGCGTGATCTGCACGACAACATCGGCGCACGCTTGTTGAAGCTCATTCACCATCTGCGCGGCACACCCGACGCCGAGATCGCGCGCGATGCGATGAAAGACTTGCGCACTTCCATCGCCGCGATGGATTCGCAACCCATCCCCTTGCGAGATGCCCTAGCGGATTGGCGCGCTGAGGCAAATGCGCGTTGCGAAGTAGCAAAGTGCCAGTTGCATTGGAATCAATCGGAAGATATACCCGAAGTCGATCTGCCGCCGCGTATGAAAGGCATGTTGGAATCAGTGATGCGAGAAGTCATCACCAACGCCCTCAAGCATGCATCCCCCAGAACTATTCAAGTGGGGGTCGAAGCAAGCGTGTCACAAATGAAGGTGGAAGTGGAGAACGATGGGAGCATCGCTGATCCGCTCACTTGGCAAGATGGTTACGGATTGCGCAACATACGTGGGCGCATGGAGGAGATGGGCGGCAACCTTAACATCTCATCTAGCGATGGCAAAGTCCGATTGACACTTGCGACCCCCTTTCCATGAAAGTCGCGCTCATCCTAGAAGACATGCCAGAGTCGCAAGAAATGTTGCGTGAGGTAGCCCAGACTGCCTACCCCGGCGTTCGGGTACGCTGCGAGTCCAGTGTCGCGGGAGCGCTGAGCATCATCAATCAGTTCCAATTCGATCTCGCTTTGATCGATCTTTCCTTGCCTGATGGGGATGGCACCACGGTTGTAGAAGCGATGGCCTCGCGCTTTCCCGCTAGCATGATCGTGGTGGCGACGATATTCGATGACGATGCGCATCTATTCCCTGCCCTGCGTGCGGGAGCCCAAGGCTATCTGCTCAAAGACCAAGCTCCCGAGCAATTGGTTAAGCAACTGCGCGGCATCAGTGAAGGGCATCCGCCGCTATCGCCCGCCATCGCTCGTCGCTTGCTCGACCATTTTTATGTCGCGCAACGGACAGGCTCGTCGGAGGTTGAGGCAGAGTATGCGCAGCTCTCGCCACGCGAACGAGAAGTGCTGGTCCATCTGGCGCGCGGAATCAGCATCGCCGATATCGGAGTCGAGATCGGTATCTCGCGACATACAGTGAGCGATCATGTGAAGAACATCTATCGCAAACTCAACATCACCTCACGTGCCGAGGCTGCGCTACAGGCTAAGAACATGGGGTTAGTCTAAAGGCGGTCGGTGGTAGAATGCGCGCCTTTAATTTTTCCGAATATCGCATAACCGTAGCGAGCAATTGATGGACAAGGCGCACGGCGCGCAGAAACCGGAATGTATTTTTATACATGAGGATTTTGAGCACCGCGCAACGTAGGGCATCAATAGCGCAGTAGGTTTGGCGGTATTCGTAAGGCACATCATGTTATCTACCGCTAATATCACCATGCAGTTCGGGGCGAAACCCCTGTTCGAGAACGTCTCCGTCAAGTTCGGTGACGGCAACCGTTACGGTCTGATCGGCGCCAACGGCTGCGGCAAATCCACTTTCATGAAGATCCTTGGCCGCGACCTAGAGCAATCCTCAGGCGAAGTCATGCTCGACAAGACTGAGCGCCTCGGTAAGTTGCGCCAAGACCAATTCGCTTACGAAGATAAGCGTGTGTTGGATGTGGTGTTGATGGGGCACGATGAGATGTGGGAAGCCATGTCCGAGCGCGATGCGATCTACGCCAACCCAGATGCGTCTGAAGAAGACTACATGCGCGCTGCCGATCTGGAAGCGACTTTTGCCGAATACGATGGTTACACCGCAGAAGCGCGGGCAGGCGAATTGTTGTTGGGTCTGGGTATCGACATCAATTTGCATACGGGCCCGATGAGTGCAGTAGCGCCGGGTTTCAAATTGCGCGTGTTGCTCGCGCAGGCTTTGTTCTCTGATCCCGATATCCTGTTGCTGGACGAGCCGACCAACAACTTGGACATCAACACCATCCGCTGGTTGGAAGACATCCTCAATGCGCGCAACAGCACGATGGTCATCATCTCGCACGACCGTCACTTCTTGAACAGCGTGTGTACGCACATGGCCGACTTGGACTTCGGCAAGATCACGGTTTACCCGGGCAACTACAACGATTACATGTTGGCTTCCACCCAAGCGCGTGAGCAGCAGTCAGCAGACAACACCAAGGCTAAAGAGAAAGTCGCTGAACTGAAAGCCTTCGTGGCACGTTTCTCGGCGAACGCTTCTAAGGCCAAGCAAGCCACATCTCGTGCGCGCCAGATCGACAAGATCAAGATCGAAGACATCAAACCATCTAGCCGCCAGTATCCTTTCATCCGTTACGAATACGACGAGCGCGACAAGCTGCATCGTGTCGCCGTGGAAGTGGAGAAGATGGCGAAGGGCTACGACAAGATGTTGTTCTCCAACGTCAACTTCCGTATCGACGCGGGTGAGAAGGTCGCCATCATCGGTCCAAACGGTATCGGTAAGACGACGCTGTTACGTTGCCTCGCAGGCGATCTCGCACCCGATCACGGCACAATCAAGTGGGCGGAAAAAGCCAAGTTAGGTTACTACGCCCAAGACCATGCGGCGGATTTCGCCGAGAACATCGAGATGATGGAATGGATGACCAACTGGCGCGGTCCACACGACGACGATCAAGTGGTGCGCGGCACCCTTGGTCGTTTACTGTTCTCTGGCGACGATGTGAAGAAGAAAGTAAAAGTGCTGTCCGGTGGTGAGAAAGGTCGCATGTTGTTCGGCAAGCTGATGTTGGCGAAACCCAACGTGTTGCTGATGGACGAGCCGACCAACCACATGGACATGGAAGCCATTGAATCGCTCAACACTGCGCTCGATCTGTTCAAGGGCACGCTCATCTTCGTCAGTCATGACCGCGAGTTCGTCTCTTCATTGGCGACACGCATCATCGAGATATCGGCCAAGGGCGTGAACGATTACCACGGCACGTATGAAGAGTTCCTGCGTGACCAAGCGGTGGAATAAGTCACGATGAGTCGTTCGGGAGCCATCGGCGTCTTCGATTCGGGTGTGGGCGGTCTGTCCGTCCTGCACCATATCCGCCAGATACTTCCTAACGAACGCCTCATCTACATTGCCGATTCAGGTCACGTTCCCTACGGTGACAAATCACCTGCTTACATCGAAGCGCGTTCGCTGACACTCTCGAAGTACCTATTCTCACAAGGCGCGGATGCCATCGTCATCGCGTGCAACACAGCCACCGCTGCTGCTGCTCATGCATTGCGCGTCAAATATAACAAGTTCCCAATCATCGGCATGGAGCCAGCCGTAAAACCTGCAGTCGCTGCGACAAAGAGCGGCGTGGTCGGTGTGCTGGCAACCGTTGGCACGTTAGAGAGCGTCCGCTTTGCTGCGCTGTTAGAAAAATATGCGGGTCACGTGAAGATCGTCACACAGGGATGCCCGGGGTTGGTCGAGCAAGTCGAACGCGGACATTTGACCGAGGCAGATACGCGCAGGTTGATCGAGCGTTACACCGCGCCCTTGCTAGCTCAAGGTGCAGATACCATCATCCTTGGGTGCACCCATTACGCATTCTTGGCGCCGTTGATCCGTGAAGTGGTGGGGGCGGACATCACGCTGGTTGATACTGGTGAGGCGGTGGCGCGACAGGTGCAACGACGCGTCCATACCGAGTTGGCAAATCGTTCGTCAGTTAAAGCAGAAGTCGAGTTCTTCACCAGCGGTGATACCGAGCAGGCATCGCGCATCATTTCAGGTCTGTGGGGAGAGGCGGTCAGCGCAATGCAGCTGCCGCAGGAGTTTCTTTAAACCCGATTACTGGTCACGCCAGGAATATCGAGCTGAGCGAGGATGTCGTTCGGGATCTTCGATGCAGCATCTGAGCGCAAAGAATTGAGCGTGTCGGAAATCACACTTTGCACTTGAAGGACGGGATTCTGGGTGATGTTGTTCTGATTGGTGTTACCCAATAGGCCGAGCGCGTTGTAAGTCAACGGATCTTCCTTTTGTTTGTTACCAATAGAAACGATAGTACTTTCCGCAGTGAGCTTGGCTTGCGCGACAGTAGACGGGCTGAGATTGCTGTTCGTCTTCTTGTCATTCAACAAGCTCGGATCAGTGACGGGTGCTGTGTAGTTGTAAAGATTCGCTGCTGTGTTCGAGATCGAAGCCATTTCAAATACCTTTATTCAATTGGACACATTTTATCGCTTTTCAAATGGATTGGCACGCGGGGTTATCCTGTAAAATCAAGCGACTTGTTTGAGGAAACGCCAATGCAAAGCAATCACCATTACACCCTGACCATCTCCTGTCCTGACCGCGCTGGCATCATTGCAGCCGTTACCGGCTTTATCGCGCAGCATGGCGGCTTCATCGTCGAAGCGAGTTACCACACCGAGCAAGAGGCGCAGCGATTCTTCATGCGCCAAGAGATACGCTCTGATTCATTGCCTTTCGGTGCCGCAGAGTTTGCGCAGCGCTTCACGAATATCGCCAAAGAATTCGACATGACTTGGCAGCTCTCCGATTCGAGCATTAAGAAACGCTTGGTGGTGTTGGTGAGCAAACAAGATCATTGCTTGAACGATCTGTTGCATCGTTGGCGTAGTGGCGAGCTGGAGGTGGATATCCCGTGCGTCATCTCCAACCACGAAGATCTGCGCAGCTTCGTCGAGTGGCACGGCATCCCGTTCATCTATGTGGACATGAAGGACAAGGCGGCTGCGTTCGATAAGATCGCCGCGCTGTTCGAGCAGCATCGCGGTGACAGCATGGTACTCGCGCGCTTCATGCAGATCATCCCGCCTGCGCTGTGCCAGCGTTTCCCCGGACGTATCATCAACATCCACCACAGCTTCCTGCCTTCTTTCGTCGGAGCGAAACCTTATCACCAAGCCTATCAACGCGGTGTGAAGCTCATCGGCGCGACCTGCCATTACGTGACGGATGAGTTGGATGCAGGCCCCATCATCGAGCAAGACACCGTGCGCATCGACCACGGCGACACACCTGATGACTTGGTGCGCTACGGACGCGACATCGAGAAGACCGTACTGTCGCGCGGTTTGCGCTATCACGTGGAAGACCGTGTGTTGGTATGCGGCAACAAGACCATCGTTTTCCGTTGATCTGAGCGAACCATTTCGTTTCGGCACGCTCTATGACACGAGCCTTCCTCGTGTGAGTCATTCCATTTCATGCCGCCACTCCGTATAGGTCAATACTCCATCGTTCGCGAACTTGGCGAAGGGGCAACTTCGAACGTCTATCTGGCGATGCGCGATAAATCCTATGCGTCGGTGGCGCTCAAACAATTGCGCAAGACTGCGCAGACGGAGTTGCACAAAGCGATGTTCACCACCGAGGTGGAACTAGGTAGCAAGATGCATCACCGCAACATCGTGCACGTATTGGATGCCAATCTTAAAGAACCAACGGGTGCGTACTTAGTGATGGAATACATCAAAGGGAAGCCTCTGGATAGACATGACCAAGAGGATACCTTGCTACCGTTAGAGCAAGTGCTGTCAGTCATCGAGCAAGTGGCAGAGGCATTGCAATACGCAGCATCGCTTGGTGTAGTGCATCGTGACGTGAAGCCTGGCAACATCATCCTGATGCCGAACGGTATCGCCAAGCTGACAGACTTCGGCTGTGCCATCCCGACCAGCAAGATGGGTGAGGTGGTGGCGGGTAGCCTGGCGTATATGTCACCTGAACAATTGGAAGGTGAGGCTTTGGACCAGCGTGCGGACATCTATGCCTTGGGCGCGGTGCTGTATCGCTTGCTCACCGGCAAATACACCTTCGAAGCAGACAATCAGTTCGATGCGCGTATCGCCATCTTGAATTTCCCCATCATTCCAATCCAAACCTATCGCAAAGACTTGCCGAAAATATTGGTCGAATTCATCTCACGCGCACTGGAAAAAGACATCAAGCATCGTTTCCAAACTTGGGAGACTTTCATCGAGTCATTCGCCATCGTTGCGAAGGCGATCCGTGAATCTGACGATGATCTCGACTTGTATCGCGGTTTCAGTATGAATACGCAGAAAGTCATCTCGTACAACCTTTCCACTTCGCGCCAGTTCTCGCGTAGCGGCTATTCCCGTAGCGGCTTCTCGCGCAGCACTATGCCGCGAGAATAAAAAAGGCACCTTGCGGTGCCCTAGTTTCTCCCCTTGTAATTTTTTAGTTTCTTCAGCGCAGACTGACAACGTATTTCAAATGTGAACTTGCAGGCTTGAGTTCTGATTCAACAGCCTCCCTTTTGATGCGAGGCAACAAGGGATGAACATCTTCAACACGTATGGCCAATTCGTAAAGCTCTTGCGAAGCCTCTAAGCGCGCTAAACGAAGGACTTCTTTTGCATACAAGACATCGCAACACATCCATTCGACATCGATGATGCGATTGGTTTGACGTCGAAGTAGTACATGTATTCGTCCTGCCAATGAAAACAATATCTCTCTTTCGCCAGCCATTGAATCCTCCAGTAGTTTTTCTTGTTGGGTAAAAAAAGGGCACCTTGCGGTGCCCTTGAAGAAGGAGCCGGGGAGGCTCCAGGGAGGAGAGGTTTACAGGTTGTAAGCACGCTCGCCGTGGGCTGTGGTATCCAGACCTTCGCGCTCGTCTTCTTCCTTCACACGCAGACCGATAGTCAGGTCAACGATCTTGTAGCAGATGAATGCGACCACAGAGGACCAGATGATCGTAGTCAACACAGCTTGTGCTTGGATCCAAACTTGTGAGCTGATGGTCGTATCGACGATGGTGTTGTTCACGTAGTCGATGATGCCGGTGCCGCCCATGCTCCAAGTGTTGAACACACCTGTCAGCAACGCGCCCAAGATACCGCCCACGCCGTGGATACCGAACACATCCAGAGAGTCGTCCGCGCCCAACAGTTTCTTCAGGCCAGTCACACCCCAGAAGCAAACTACACCAGCCAGTGCGCCGATGATCAGGCCGCCACCGATACCAACCCAACCGCAAGCTGGCGTGATGGCAACCAGACCTGCAACTGCACCAGAAGCTGCACCCAACAAGCTAGGTTTGCCCTTCAACATCCATTCAGCACCCAACCAAGTCACCACAGCAGCAGCCGTTGCGATCAAGGTGTTAGCGAATGCCAAGGTAGCTGTACCGCCCGCTTCCAGCGCAGAACCTGCGTTGAAACCGAACCAACCCACCCACAACAATGCAGCGCCGATCATGGTCATCACGAGGTTGTGAGGTGCCATTGGCTCTTTACCGTAACCGATACGCTTGCCGATCAAGAACGCACCGACCAAGCCAGCGACAGCGGCGTTGATGTGTACGACCGTACCA
Organism: Sideroxydans sp.; assembly: GCA_013824485.1. Taxonomy (GTDB): domain Bacteria; phylum Pseudomonadota; class Gammaproteobacteria; order Burkholderiales; family Gallionellaceae; genus Sideroxyarcus. Next base: position 45,230 of record PNNY01000003.1, on the reverse strand, counting down.
CCTGCGAAGTCCAATGCGCCCTTAGCGAACAACCAACCCGCAGTCGCCGTGGCAGCTTCAGCCGCAGCAGCGTCGGTGTAAGCATCAGGACCCGCCCAGAACCAAACCATGTGAGCGATTGGCAAGTAAGCGAAAGTGAACCACAGAGCCGAGAACAACATCACGGAAGCGAACTTCATACGCTCAGCGAATGCACCCACTACCAGTGCCACCGTGATCGCAGCGAAGGTTGCTTGGAACGCGACGAATGCGAACTCAGGGATATAGACGCCCTTGCTGAAGGTGGCAGCATTAGCAACCGCTCCAGTGGTTGGGTCGAAGATACCTTTCAACAACACACGGTCGAATCCACCGATGAATGCGTTGCCAGTCGTGAATGCCAGCGAGTAACCATAGACTGCCCACAACACAGTGATCAACGCGAAGATACTGAATACTTGCATCAGGATAGACAGCATGTTCTTGCTACGTACCAGACCGCCGTAGAACAAGGCCAAGCCTGGGATGGACATCATGATCACCAACACGGTAGCGAGCAGCATGAAGCTGGTATCGCCCTTGTTAGGAACGGGAGCAGGTGCAGCGGCAGGTGCTTCAACGGCGGGCGCCGCTTCAGCAGCAGGTGCAGCTACAGTCGTAGTCGCTGCGGCAGGAGCCGCCTCTTCTGCGAATGCAGGTGCCGCGAGGCCGCACAACATGGCCAGCAGCGTTAGTGATGCGATTATTTTCTTCATCATGTTCTCCTTAAAGGGCTTCAGGACCGACTTCGCCGGTACGGATGCGGATGACTTGCTCGAGGTCTTGCACGAAGATCTTGCCGTCACCGATCTTGCCGGTTTGAGCTGCTTTCTCGATCGCTTCGATCACGCGGTCCAACTGGTCTGCCTTGATCGCTGCTTCCAGCTTGATCTTAGGCAAGAAGTCCACAACGTATTCCGCACCGCGATACAACTCGGTGTGACCCTTTTGGCGACCGAAACCCTTTACTTCGGTAACGGTGATGCCTTGCACATCCATCGCGGACAGCGCTTCACGCACTTCGTCCAACTTGAATGGCTTGATGATTGCAGTGACCATTTTCATATTCACACTCCTTTAGATTCGGTCGGGGCCTCTTCGCCCCGACACAGGCTACAAATTAGAACGCGCGCAGAACCGACAAAGTAACCGCAGTCTTGCCCCACTCGACACCATTGATAGTCCATGACGAACTAACATCGGTACCAGTTAAAGCTGCACCTACGACATAACCGCTGAAATCTTTGGAAGCGCTCAGTTTGTAATCGCCGTAGCTATAGGAGGAAGCATTTTTGATGTCTTGTTTGCCGTAATGCGCGCCCAATACAACGCCAGAATCTTCCAGTGTGTAACTACCGCTGATGTCGAAATACGAAGTGCCTTTGGTGTTAGGGAATGTCAGAAAGCCATCCAGCAAGCTGTAAGAATATTTCGCAGTGAACCACTTGTAAGTGGCCGCACCATACAGTTCAAGTGTGTCAGCCGAGGTGAAGCCACTGGCGGCTTTACCGTCGCCTAGGTAGTTGTATCGGATACCGCCCAAGTCGTAGCTCACTTCAGCTGCGGCACCTTTGTAACCCAAATAAGTATCAAGTTCGATGGTCTTGTCGCCGGTAGCAAGCGCGCCTTGATCTTTGATCCAGCTAACATTTGAACCCCACAGGCCAGCGTAGAATCCACTTGCGTGTGAGTAATCCACACCGCCTTGCAGTGCTGGTTTGTGTGCGGTTTGAGTGAGGCCGCGATAGACGTAGTCAGTGACGAAACCAACGTTAGCAGTCACAGTGTGATCGCCTGCCAATGCAGGCAGAGAGAAAGCAGAAGCCAGAGCAACAACCAACATTTTTTTCTTCAACATGGTATTTCCTTTCGTTTAGTTTCAAAGCGGGACAAAGTATCCACGCCTCCCTATCAGCACCAACCGTGCCAGAGTGAAAAAAAGCCCGTATCTATGGGCATTGTAAGGAGGTGACGCTAAATTCGACGAGAGTAAGATGCACCAAGGAATTGCACGAAAACAGGGCGATGCACTGCGACGGTGCGGATGGATTTGGTACACTCGCCCCACTTAACTGAAATGAGGGTCCGCAACATGATGAACGCGAAATTCTTTGAAGATATGGCAGCCAAACTCAGCGATGTGATGGCTAACAGCCCCGCAAAAGACTTCGAGAAGAACGCCCGCGCATTGATGGCACAAGGTTTCGCCAAGCTCGATCTGGTGTCGCGCGAGGAATATGAGGTATTGGAACAGCGATTGGCGAAGTTAGAAGCACGTCTCGCTACACTAGAAGCCAAGTAGCGCGTCATGGGGTTGGCTGTCCTCTACAGTCGCGGCCTAGCGGGCATGGATGCCGCGCTGGTCACTGTCGAGGTGCATCTTGCCAACGGCTTGCCCCAATTCACCATCGTCGGTCTGCCCGAGGCCGAAGTAAAAGAAAGCAAAGATCGTGTACGCGCCGCTTTGCAGAACTGCCAGTTCGAATTTCCAGCCAAACGCATCACCGTCAACCTCGCCCCAGCCGATCTACCCAAAGAAAGTGGCCGCTTCGACCTGCCTATCGCGCTCGGTATCCTTGCCGCATCAGGGCAGATACCTTCAGACAAGCTTACAGAATATGAATGTGCGGGTGAGTTGGCGCTAACTGGCGAGCTGCGTGCGATACGTGGTGCGCTGGCGATGACCTACCGTGCAGCGGACAGTGGCCGAGCCTTCATCTTGCCAGCAGTGAATGCGCCCGAAGCTGCATTGGTCGAAAATGCGGTCGTGTATCCCGCGCAATCGTTACTACAAGTCGCTGCACATCTCGCAGGGCGTGATCCGCTCACGCGCCACATCCCAGAAGTGAAAGCCGTTGCGCCGCACTATGCCGATATGCGCGAGGTGAAAGGTCAGGGGCAATCTAAACGTGCACTAGAGATCGCAGCGGCAGGCGGACATTCGGTCCTGATGAGTGGCCCACCAGGAACGGGCAAGAGCATGTTGGCCGCGCGCTTCCCCGGCATCCTGCCGCAGATGACACAGGAAGAAGCACTCGAATCCGCCGCCATGCAATCGCTGGGCGGCATGTTCGACGTGGCTAACTGGAAGCGCCGCCCCTACCGTGCGCCACATCACACTGCCTCTGCGGTCGCTTTGGTGGGCGGTGGCAGCAACCCGCGCCCGGGTGAGATATCCGTGGCGATGCATGGCGTTTTGTTCCTAGATGAATTACCCGAGTTCGACCGAGGCGTGCTCGAAGTGTTGCGCGAGCCACTGGAGAGCGGACGCATCACCATCTCCCGTGCCGCACGCCGCGCCGATTTCAAAGCGCAGTTCCAACTCGTCGCTGCGATGAATCCTTGCCCCTGCGGATACCTTGGCCACTTCAACGGCAAGTGCCGTTGCACCCCCGATCAAGTCGCGCGCTATCGCAGCAAGATCTCTGGCCCGTTGTTAGATCGCATCGACATTCAGATCGAAGTGCCTGCCGTGCCGCAAGAAGATTTGCTGAAACAGTCAGAAGGGGAGAGTAGCGCTGACATTCAGGCACGCGTCGAAGCCGCACGTCAAAGGCAGCTTGCCCGCCAAGGCAAACCCAATGCACAACTTTCGGTGACTGAGATCGACACTCACTGCGCGCCTGATGCACAAAGCGAAGCGCTGCTACGACAGGCCATCACAAAGCTGAATCTGTCAGCACGCGCTTATCACCGCATCCTCAAAGTGGCGCGCACCATCGCGGATCTGGCGGCTAGCAAAGATATTCAAACTGCCCATATCGCCGAAGCGGTGCAGTATCGACGAATGGACAAAATAGGTTCACAGTAGCGAAAACAAGCTTGGGAATGGCTTGAAATAAAAATAATCTAAGCGGGGGAATAGTGGGGGACTCGTCACCATTCGATAATAGTCACGGGCGGTTGCGTGGCCAGATCGACACATCGATAGCAGATTGGCGCATCCCGATCCCTGATGTGTTGAAGCTCGATTTCTTGCAATTCCAATATGAACAGAATGCAACGTATATCCAGTTGATGAATGTTGTCGGCTTCACTTTGTTCTTGCTCTATGGATTTGCAGATTGGTATGTCATACCCGATGTGGGTGAATCTTCGATCGTTATAAGAAGTATTTTGTTTGTCACGTTGTTACCAACCACCATTTGGTTGATCAAGAATACACGTAACGCCTCCCTTCTCGAATTGCTGCTACTCGCATCGACAGTGGTGGGCACGATATTCTGGTTCGAATTGGCAAGGCGTACACAAAGTGAGCACCTTACGAACTATATCTATGCGGCGATCATTTTTGTCGTCTTTCCCAATCTGGGGATAAAGACTAATTTTTCTGCTTCTCTTGTGTACACCAGCTTACTTTCTTCGATCATCTTATTTTACGTTTTTCACATATCCCCCAACGATTTTGCCGTCTACTTTTTGGTCATGATCCCGTTCATCCTGATCAGCCTATTCGTCGCTTGGCACAACACGTACACCAGCAGACGGATGTTCCTCTACTCTGTCATCGAAGAGATGAATAAGGAGGCGCTGAAGGAAGCTAATCTGCAACTCAAGGTGCAATCGCAGACTGATTTTCTAACGGGCCTGCCGAACAGATATCTATTAGATGACCGCATTCAGCAGGCCGTATCTAAAGCGACACGAGATGATTCAAAATTCGCTTTGATGATCGTCGACCTAGATCGATTCAAACCTATCAACGACACGCATGGACATGCAGTCGGAGACGTAATGCTACAAGAAGCGGCTAAACGTATGGTGGGGTGCGTTAGAGAATCTGATACCGTGGCGCGGATAGGTGGAGATGAGTTCGTCATATTGTTGCCAACTATCGAAACGCATCAAGATGTGGCATTAGTGGCGGAAAAGATTCGCGAGGCACTTAATCGCCCCTTCGTGATTGGAAATATCACAATCACGATTAGTTCTAGTTTGGGTGTCGCCATCTATCCTGAGCATGGAAAAGACGCCGATGCTTTGAGCAAGAGAGCGGATGCGACTTTGTATCGTGCGAAAGAAATGGGGCGCAATCGTGTCGAGATTAATCTCGCTGGTTGAGTAACGCGAGCTTCGATAAAACAACTAGGATTTATTCTATTTTTGAAAGGAAAAAATGTTCGAACAAAAACTCATCACCAGCATGAAGAACTTCAACCAACTCATCCACGTATTGCTCGCCTTGGCATTAGGCGTCGCCTGTGTGATGGTGATCTGGGATTTTGGGTTGAAAGCGATCGAAGCTTGGACGGCGGGGAATGCTGCGAACGGTTTCTTCCATGCGTTGGGTTCGCTGTTCATCTTATGGACGCTCTCGACACTCATCTCTGCAGAGATGAGTTACCTACAAACAGGACGTATCTACGTGCGTGTGTTCGTCGAGGTCGCCATGATCTCGGTCATCCGCGAGATGATCGTGCAACCAGTCCAAGTCATCAGTTCACCCGGTGGTGAAGGGGCTAACTTCAACCCCATCCATTACGGACTGTTGTTGGCGGCACTGCTCATCATCGGCATCGTGTATAGATTAGTCAGTGACCCAAGGCAAGGGGATGCGTCAGAGTCTGTTGAAGAAAAATAGAAAATAAAAAGGCAGCCAAACGGGCTGCCTTTTTTAATGGAAGGAACAAAGCTACTTTTTGCTTACCACCGCCGAAACGTAAGCGGCATCCTCATGCAGGATGTGATTGAACAACCAAGTGACCATCAGGTTGTTCAATTCGATCGCGGCAGGCTCATGCTCTTCAAAACGTTCACGTAGTTCACGCACTTGCTGGATGAACTGGTCATGGAAGACCTTGTGTGCATCTAACTGAGCGTAGTTCACGTCTTCCAACATGGTCTCTTCAAACGCAAAGTGGGTGAGGGTGTAGTCGACCAACTCATCGATCACCGCACCCGTCTCTTCCTTCGAGGAATCATTCTTGTGTGCTTCGTAGAGACGGTTGATGTAATCCACGATGCGTCTGTGTTGGCGGTCAATCACTTGGATGCCCGTGTTGAGATTGTCCGACCAGATCAGCTTCTTCATGTTGCCTGCTCCTAGATGTTTTCTTGTTTTGTTGAGCCTACTTCAGCCCACCTTTGGCAGATGCGCCAACGATGCTTTGATCGCTTCTTCAGGATAATTGAAGTCTTCCAATTTGCCCGAGAAATAGCGGTCGTACGATGCCATATCGAAGTGTCCGTGTCCTGACAAGTTGAAGAACAGCGTCTTCTTCTCACCCGTAGCCTTGCAACGTAAAGCTTCATCGATACACGCACGGATCGCGTGATTGGACTCTGGCGCTGGGATGATGCCCTCGGACTTGGCGAACAGCACGCCCGCTTCGAACGTCGCTAACTGTGGCACGGCGACCGCTTCGATGAGCTTCTCGTGGAAGAGCTGTGACACTAGTGGTGAATCACCGTGATAGCGCAATCCACCTGCGTGGATGCCAGGCGGCATGAAGTCGTGACCCAGCGTGTACATCTTCATGATGGGGGTGAAGCCCGCTGTGTCGCCGTAGTCGTATGCGTACACACCTTTGGTGAGCGTCGGGCAGGAAGTCGGTTCGACCGCCACCAAGCGTACGTTCTTGCCCGCCGCTTTGTCCGCCAAGAAGGGGAACGCCACACCACCGAAGTTGGAACCGCCGCCGCAGGGTGCGAACACCATGTCGGGGTAGTCGCCCACCTTGGCGAATTGCTTCTTCGCTTCCAGACCGATGATGGTTTGATGCAACAACACGTGGTTCAACACCGAGCCCAAGGCGTAGTTGGTATCCGCGCGGGAGGCCGCTTCTTCTACGGCTTCCGAGATGGCGAGGCCGAGTGAACCTTGGTTGTTCGGGTCAGCAGCCAGAGCAGCACGGCCCGTGTTCGTTTCCATGCTAGGGCTGGCGAACACATTCGCGCCCCATGTCTGCATCATGGAGCGACGGAATGGTTTCTGGTCGTAGCTCACACGCACCATGAACACACGCACGTCGATGCCGAACATCTGTCCAGCCAACGCGATGGACGAACCCCACTGTCCGGCGCCAGTTTCGGTGGCGAGACGTTTGATGCCCGCCATCTTGTTGTAGTAAGCCTGCGGGATAGCGGTGTTCACCTTGTGTGAACCGGCAGGAGAGACGCTCTCGTTTTTGAAGTAGATCTTGGCGGGTGTACCCAGCGCCGCTTCCAAGCGATGCGCACGCACCAGCGGCGAGGGGCGATACGTGGTGAGCGCTTCGCGCACTTCGGCGGGGATCTCGATCCAACGTTGTGCCGAGACTTCTTGTTCGATCAGCGCCATCGGGAAGATAGCGGTCAAGGCATCAGGGCCAACGGGCTTGCCATCACGTCCTAGTGGCGCGGTCGGTGGATTCGGCATATCAGCTACTACGTTATACCAATGGGTCGGGATCTCCGACTCCTCCAACATGATCTTGGTTTGCTGCATATCTTTCTCCCCACTTTTATCGTTATAGAAGAACTGCGCTGATGGCGTTGATTGCTACGGGGACAAAGTCTACTGCACTTGCCTGAGGGTTTTACAGCAGGTGAGCGGAATATTTGAGTAATTGATGATGTCTTTGGATGCGCATATAATATGCGCATCAATCATGGAGGCCATCATGTCCACCCTGCACTTCGACACATCCGCACCCAAAAAGGCGACCAACCTCAGCATCAATTCCGATCTGCTACGACAAGCGAAAGAGTTGAACATCAACCTATCACAACAGGTTGAAGGATATTTGTCGGAGTTGGTGCGCAAGGCCAAGGAGCAACAATGGTTGGCCGAGAATGCGGAGGCGATCGCTGCCTACAATGAACGAATTGAAAAGGATGGCGTCTTCAGTGAAGGATTGAGGAGATTCTGATGGCGCAGTTCGATGTGTATCTGAATCCAAATCCCGCCACCAATAAAGCCATTCCCTACTACTTGAATGTGCAGGCTGATCTGCTCGATAGTTTGAACACGCGGGTCATCGTGCCCTTAGTACGTGAAGAAGAGATGGGCAAATCGGTCAAGGGGCTCCATCTCAGATTCAAAGTCAAAGGCGAAACGGTCGTCCTATCCACAGCCGAATTGGCGGGTCTACCGATGCGTGCATTGGGCGACAAAGTCACGTCGCTAAAGAGCAAGCGCGATGAGATCATCGCGGCACTCGATCTGGTCTTTGCTGGGATCTGAAGCAGAACCGTACAGAATATTTATTAGAAATCACAAACCATGAACAAAAAACCTTCTCGCTTCGAACAGCTCCTGCAACAGCGCATCCTCATTCTGGACGGTGCCATGGGCACCATGATCCAGCGTTACAAGCTGGGCGAGAAGGACTATCGCGGCTCACGTTTTGCCGATTGGCATCGCGACCTCAAGGGCAACAACGACCTGTTGGTCATCACCAAGCCTGAAGTCATCAAAGCCATCCACTGCGAATATTTGGAAGCGGGCGCGGACATCATCGAGACCAACACTTTCGGCGCAAACGCGACGACGCTGAAAGCCTACGGGATGGAATCACTCAATTACGAGTTGAATGTCGCCGGTGCGCGTGTCGCTCGTGAAGCTTGCGACCAATATGCCACGGCGGACAAACCGCGCTTCGTGGCAGGTGTGCTCGGCCCTACGGATAAGACCGCGACCATCTCGCCCGATGTGAACGATCCCTCCGCGCGCAATATCAGCTTCGACCAACTGGTGGCAGATTATTCCGATGCGACGCGCGGCCTGATGGATGGCGGTTCTGACCTCATCCTCATCGAGACCATCTTCGACACACTGAACGCCAAAGCCGCTATCTTTGCGGTGAAGTCGGTGTTCGCCGAGTGCGGCACTGAGTTGCCCATCATGATTTCCGGCACCATCACCGATGCCTCGGGGCGTACGCTGACTGGGCAAGTGACCGAAGCCTTCTACAACTCGCTAGCGCACGCCAACCCCATCTCCATCGGCTTGAACTGCGCCCTCGGTGCGGAAGAACTGCGCCAGTACGTGCAAGAGATGTCGCGCGTCGCCAACTGTTACGTGAGTGCCCACCCCAACGCAGGTCTGCCCAATCCCTTGGCGGAGACAGGCTACGACGACACACCGGAGAACATGTCCGGCCACATCAAAGAGTGGGCGCAGAGTGGTTTCCTCAACATCATCGGCGGTTGCTGCGGCACGTCGCCTGCGTTCATCAAAGCCATTGCCGACGTTGTCAAAGACATCCCGCCGCGCAAAGTGCCGAGCAATCCGGTCGAGTGTCGTTTGTCTGGATTAGAGCCGTTCAACATCGGCGAAGGTTCGCTCTTCGTCAACGTGGGCGAGCGCGCCAACGTCACTGGTTCGGCCAAATTCAAACGACTGGTGCTGGAAGGTAAATACGACGAAGCGCTGGAAGTCGCCAAGCAGCAGGTGGAGACGGGTGCGCAAGTCATCGACGTGAACATGGACGAAGCCATGTTGGATGGCGAAGCCGCGATGGTGAAGTTCCTCAACCTCATCGCCTCCGAACCGGACATCTCCAAAGTGCCGCTGATGATCGACTCCTCCAAGTGGAGCATCATCGAGGCGGGTTTGAAGTGCGTGCAGGGCAAGTCCATCGTCAACTCTATCTCGCTCAAAGAGGGCGAAGAGAACTTCATCAAATACGCCACGCTGGTGCGCCAATACGGTGCGGCAGCGGTAGTGATGGCGTTCGACGAAGCAGGTCAAGCCGACACCTATAAACGCAAGATCGACATCTGCAAACGCAGCTACGACATCCTCGTGAACAAGGTCGGCTTCCCGCCCGAGGACATCATCTTCGATCCGAACATCTTCGCTATCGCCACCGGCATCGAAGAGCACAACAACTACGCCGTGGACTTCATCGAAGCGACTGCGTGGATACGTAAGAACCTGCCCTATGCCAAGGTGAGCGGCGGTGTGTCCAACGTCTCGTTCTCCTTCCGTGGCAACGAGCCTGTGCGCGAGGCCATCCACACCGTGTTCCTGTATCACGCCATCAAAGCGGGCATGAACATGGGCATCGTCAACGCCGGTCAGCTCGGCGTGTACGAAGAATTGCCGAAGGACTTGCGCAACGCGGTGGAAGACGTGGTGTTGAACCGTCACCCCGACGCGGGCGAGAAGCTGGTGCAACTGGCCGAGAACTTCAAAGGCGGCGGCAAGGAACAGGTCGAAGATCTGGAATGGCGCAAAGGCACGGTGCAAGAGCGTCTCACCCATGCACTGGTGCGCGGCATCACCACCTACATCGTGGAAGACACCGAAGAAGCGCGCCTACAAGCCAAGTTCCCCGTCGAAGTGATCGAAGGTCCGTTGATGACCGGCATGAACGTGGTCGGCGATCTGTTCGGTGCGGGCAAGATGTTCCTGCCGCAGGTGGTGAAATCGGCGCGCGTGATGAAGCAAGCCGTGGCACACCTCATCCCCTACATCGAAGCGGAGAAACTACGCTCCGGCGACACCAGCACCAAGGGCAAGATCGTGATGGCGACAGTGAAGGGCGACGTGCACGACATCGGTAAGAACATCGTCACCGTGGTGTTGCAGTGCAACAACTTCGAAGTGGTGAACATGGGCGTGATGGTGCCGTGCCAACAGATATTGGACACTGCGCGCGATCACAAGGCCGACATCATCGGCTTGTCCGGTCTCATCACGCCTTCATTGGAAGAGATGGCGCACGTGGCGAAAGAGATGGAACGCCAAGGCTTCAAGATTCCCCTGCTCATCGGCGGCGCCACCACCTCGCGCATCCACACCGCCGTCAAGATCGAGCCGAACTATCCGAGCGGTTCCGTGGTGTACGTCACCGATGCCTCACGCGCCGTGGGCGTGTGCAGCAACTTGTTGAGCGACACCCTGCACGACGATTACGTGGCCGAGATCAAAGCCGACTACCAAGCCGCACGTGAGCAACACGAAGGCAAGAAGGGCAAGGCGAGTTATGTCTCGTTGGCAGAAGCGCGCAAGCATGGCGTGAAGACCGATTGGAAGAAGGTCTCGCCACCCAAACCCAAGCTACTCGGTGTGCAGAAGCTGGAGAACTATCCCCTGGAAATTTTGGTTGACTACATTGATTGGACGCCGTTCTTCCAAGCTTGGGAACTGGCGGGGCGTTATCCGAAGATTCTGCAAGACGAAGTAGTGGGCGAGGAAGCGCGCAAATTGTTCGCTGATGCACAAGCCATGTTGAAGCAGATCGTCAAAGAAAAATGGCTCAGCGCCAACGCCGTGTTCGGCTTGTTCCCCGCCAACTCAGTGAACAGCGACGACATCGAGATCTACACCGACGACAAGCGCAACAACGTGGCGATGACGTGGCACAACCTACGCCAGCAGACCAAGAAGCCAGCCGACATCCCTAACTACTGTTTGGCCGATTACATCGCACCGAAGACGAGCGGCGTGAAGGACTACATCGGTGGCTTCGCTGTCACCACGGGTCTTGGTATCGACGCGCGCGTGGCGGAGTTCGAAAAGCAGAACGACGACTACAGCGCCATCATGTTGAAGGCACTGGCCGATCGATTGGCCGAAGCCTTCGCCGAACACCTGCACCTGCGCGTGCGCCGCGAGTTCTGGGGCTATGCCGCCGATGAGACATTGAGCAACGACGACATCATCGCCGAGAAATATCGCGGCATCCGCCCCGCGCCCGGCTATCCCGCCTGCCCCGAGCATAGCGAGAAAGCGCCGTTGTTCGAGCTACTGCAAGCACCACGAAATGCAGGCATCACCCTCACCGACAGCTTCGCCATGCTGCCCACCGCAGCCGTCAGCGGCTTCTACTTCTCGCATCCGCAGGCGCAGTACTTCGCCACCGGCAAGGTGGACAAGGATCAGGTGGCGGATTACGCCAAGCGCAAGGGCTGGACGGTGGAAGAGGCGGAGCGGTGGTTGGCGCCGGTGTTGAGTTACTAACGTTTAAAGGTATTGCGATGGACTGGAAGCAATATGAAAAAGAAATTTATGCAATATTTAAGGCGGAATATCCTAAGGCAGAAATTTCACATAATATTTTTCGTCTAGGGCGATATTCCAAAACAGACCGCCAATGTGATGTTCTTATTGAGGATTATGTAGCTGGCAATCGCATGACAATTGTTGTCGATGGGAAATATTTTCAGTCAAAGGTTGATGTGAAGGCTGTCGACTCATTTGTAGGAATGCTTGAGGACATTGGGGCTCATAAAGGCCTTTTGATTACTAAAGTTGGCTTTACAGAAGCTGCACTAAACAGAGCTCACTATGGGACTTCAGATGTTGAGCTTGATATCCTTAATTTTGAGGACCTTCAGCAATACCAAGGCCATTGTGCATTTCCTTTTGCGGGAAAAAATGGCGTGTTGTTGCCGGCGCCGTTTGGTTGGGTAATTGATGCGCGTAGAACTGGCGCATGGTTGGCTGTTATGCACCAACAAGGTATTACGCTTGAAGATGCGATGCATTCCTGTGAGTTTATGTATATAAATTTTTGGGATAAAACAAAAAACAAAGAGTCTCTTCAGGATTTGCTTGAAATTCAAAAGAAAAACCTATTGAGTGACAATGCTGCCGCAGTAATCAAATTACTCCCGACTATTCGGCGTGATGATGCGACCGTTTCATTGAGAGAAGTATTAGTGCCAGAAAGCACCAAGATAGAGTACACAGGATTTGTAGAGTTTGAGGATTTCATATTCTTCTGTGTACTCCATACATCGGAAAATGTTCGGAAGAAGAACGTTCGTAAACTTGAAAATGTGATGTCGCGTATATTAAAAATTAAAGTTCAACAATAACCGAAAGAAATTTGAAATGACCACCCTCATCAAAACCGACACCAAACTAGGCGAAGGCGCAGTAGCGCAAGCCGGACAAACCGTCATCGTGCATTACACCGGCTGGCTGTATGACGAGAGCGCACCAAACAACAAAGGTGCGAAGTTCGACAGCTCGCTCGACCGCAACGAGCCCTTCGATTTTCCGCTCGGTGGGGGCCGTGTCATCCAAGGTTGGGACGAGGGCGTGGCTGGGATGCAGGAAGGCGGAGAGCGCACCTTGGTCATCCCATCCGAGATGGGTTATGGGGCACGCGGTGCGGGCGATGTGATCCCGCCGAACGCGAAGTTGGTGTTCGATGTGAAACTGCTCAAGGTCATCAAGACCGACATGGTGGATACCAAGGTCGGTGAAGGTGACGAGGCGCAGGAAGGTCATCATGTGACGGTGCATTACACCGGCTGGTTGTTCGACAAGAACGCAGCGGAGAACAAAGGCACGAAGTTCGATAGCTCGCGTGACCGCGACGAACCCTTCGAATTCCCGCTCGGCATGGGGCGCGTCATCCAAGGTTGGGACATGGGCGTGCAAGGCATGAAGATCGGCGGTCAACGTACTTTGGTCATCCCGCCTGAGATGGGCTATGGCCGTCGCGGTGCAGGTGGTGTGATTCCGCCGAACGCGACCTTGGTGTTCGAGGTCGAGCTGTTGGCGGTGGAATAAATGTCAGCGCTGAACCACATTTCCAAACTGTCACTCGCGCTGCTGCTATCCGCAGCCTGTGTCACCACCGCCTGCTCGCAGCAGGACATCACCCCTATGGAGACTAGCAACGTGACTGAACTCATCAAGAAAGACATGACCAAGGGCGAAGGTGCCGAGGCTAAAGCGGGTCAACAGGTGAGCGTGCATTACACGGGTTGGCTGTATGACGCGAAGGGTGTGGAGAACAAGGGCAAGAAGTTCGATAGCTCACGTGATCGCGGCACGCCGTTCGAATTCTCACTCGGTGCTGGCGAAGTCATCAAAGGATGGGATGAAGGCGTGCAAGGCATGAAGGTGGGCGGCAATCGCACCCTCATCATTCCGCCCGCGATGGGCTACGGCAACCGCGGTGCAGGTGGTGTCATTCCGCCGAACGCGACGCTGGTGTTCGATGTGGAGTTGATTGGAATCAAATAAGGCGTACTGATAGACTGACTGCATGTTCTATCTAAAACTCTTCTCTGCGTTGGATCGCCACAAGGTGGATTATCTACTGATTGGCGGATTGGCCGTTTCTTTGCATGGTGTGGAGCGGGCCACGATGGATGTGGATATCACGGTTGCGATGAATCCAGTCAATCTGAATGCGTTGATCGAGTTGGCGAAGGAGTTGGAGCTCAAGCCCGTGCTTCCTGTGCCTCTTGAATCGCTGAGCGATATCGCGCTATTGCGTGAATGGCAAGCGAACCGACATCTCGAAGCATTCGCTTTACGTACGCCTGAATTGGCCGGTGTGACCATTGATGTGTTGCTGTTTCCACCCGTGGATTTTTCGGGAATGATGGCGCGTGCCGTTAGATTCGATGTGGCAGGCACAGAGATCAAAGTCGTGTCGATTGATGATTTGATCGCACTTAAGCGTGCGGTAAGTCGTCCGATAGATCTGTCAGATATTGAACATCTTGAAAGGGTGAAAGCAGTATGAAACAACCCTTCAACTCAGGTGATCGAACCTACTACGTGAGTGATGAGCGTTTGCGCGCATTCAAGGCGCTCACGCCAGAGCAACGTTTGCGTTGGGTCGAAGAATTGGCGCAATTTTTACGGTTAGCCAAAGCAGGCAAGAAGCACTAACGGCCTTTCCCGCTAAAGCCTAATTCAACGTCGGCTCTGAACCCTTAGGAAACAATACCCACATACGGCCGCTCTGTCTCATGCGGCCCGCTTTGCTGCCGGCGATGTCGCCGAATCCCCAGAAGAAATCCGCACGCACCGCGCCCTTGATGGCGCCGCCCGTGTCTTGTGCGAACACGAGGCGGTTGAGCGGTTCAGTGCTGTTCGGTTGGGTGGACGCGAGGAAGACGGGCACGCCGAGGGGGACGCTGTTGCGGTCGACGGCGATGCTGTATTCGTTGGTGAGCGGTACGCCCAATGCGCCGAGCGGGCCGGAGAGGTTGTCAGGTAGCTCGCGGAAGAAGACATAGCTGGGGTTGTGTCCCAAAACGACATCCAATTTCTCAGGATTCTGTTCCGCCCAGCGTTTGATGCCCTGCATGGAGGCTTCTTCCGGTTTCATCTCACCCATATCGATGAGCTTGCGACCGATGGAAGCGTAGGGATGACCATTCTGTTCCGCATAGCCGATCTTGGCACGTGTGCCGTCTTCCAACTCGATGCGACCCGAGCCTTGTATCTGCAAGAAGAACAACTCCACCGCATTTCCAACGTAGAACAATTCTTTGCCTTGCAAGGCGGTGGCTAGTCCAGCGTCGATCTCGGCGCGATTGAAATAGGGCACGACGCGCTTTCCCTGCAAACGGGCGCGTACGATCTTGCCCCTGAACTGCGGGAACAACTCGCTCATATCCACTTCGAGCATGTCATCGGGTGGTGCGTAGATGGCATAGGGGAATTGATCGCTGCGTGTGCGGCTACCTTTGAGCAAGGGTTCGTAATAGCCAGTAATGAGACCGGTGTCGGTGCCGTCTGGGTTGAGCACTTGATAGGGAGTGAACCATGTCTCGTAGAAGGTGCGCTGTGCCATCAGGTCCTCTTTATCGACCCTTTCAGCCGCAGCACAGATGGGCAGCCACACTGGTTTGAGCCGCAGGGCACGACAACTTTGTTGTAGGGCGGGCCAAGAAGCAGGTAGGTCTTGCGATAACCAATCTGGGAGTTTAGTCCAATCACTCAATAGATAATCAGGCGAGGGTTTCCCCACTGGTTTGGGTGGTTCTACTACGATCTTGGGTGGCTTGGGCGGGGCTTGGCAGGCCGACAACCAGACCGCTGCGAATGCCATCAACCATATCGATTTGCTGAAATGGAATCGACTCATCAGTGCAACACGCGCGGGACGCTCAATACGAACTGCTGTATCGGCACGTTGAAGATGCCGCCGTCCAACACTTGCATCTGATAGCTGCCAGACATGGTACCGACCTGTGTCGCCAGTACCGTGCCACTGGAATATTCGAAGTGGTCGCCCGGCTTGATGATGGGTTGTTCGCCCACCACGCCTTTGCCTTTCACTTCCTGCACGTGGTTGTTGGAATCGGTGATGATCCAATGACGATGCAGCAATTGCACGGGGTGCTCGCCTTGGTTGGTGATGGTGATGGTGTAAGAGAAGACGTGGCGGTTATCGGCCTCATCAGACTGGTCGGCGAGGTAACGTACCTGTACGGCAACGTGTACCTTGTATTGGTTGATATCTTCCATCGCCGCATTTCACCGTATTTTGCTCACGATGACAAGCACGGTGCGAGTTTCGGGTAAAATGCCGCTTCCAAATTTCAAACTCTAAGGACTAATCATGGACTACCAGATCGCCCCTTCGATTCTCTCTGCTAACTTTGCACGCTTGGGCGAAGAAGTCGACAACGTTCTCGCTTCTGGCGCCGACATCGTTCACTTCGACGTGATGGACAACCACTACGTGCCTAACCTGACCATCGGCCCTCTGGTTTGCGAAGCATTGCGCAAGCATGGTGTTACGGCAGACATCGACGTTCACCTGATGGTGAAGCCTGTTGATCGCATCATCCCTGACTTCGCAAAAGCAGGTGCGACCTACATCACGTTCCATCCAGAATCTTCTGAGCACATCGACCGCACCATCGGTCTCATCAAAGAGCTGGGTTGCAAAGCCGGTCTGGTATTCAACCCAGCGACACCTTTGGATATCTTGGAATACACATTGCCTAAGTTGGACATGGTGCTGTTGATGTCTGTGAACCCAGGCTTTGGCGGTCAAAAGTTCATCCCTCATGTGTTAGACAAGGCACGTGCCGTGCGCAAGATGATCGACGCTGGTGGTTACAAGTGCCGTTTGGAGATCGACGGTGGCGTTGGCCCAGCGAACATCAAAGAAGTGGCTGAAGCCGGTGTAGATACTTTCGTGGCGGGCTCCGCAGTGTTCGGTAAGAAGAACGCCGCTGACAAGAACCACTACAACACCATCATCGCTGAGATGCGTGCGGAGTTGGCTAAGGTCGGCAAGTAATGAGTTTCAAAAACTTCCCGCTTCCTGTCGCGGCCATCGTCATCGATCTGGACGGTACGCTTCTGCATACCGCGCCAGAGTTGGCGGAATCGGCGAACCGCATGTTGCGTGACATGGGCCGTGCGCCCGTGTCGCAAGACCTGCTGATGAGCTACATCGGCAACGGTATCCACTGGTTGGTGAAGCGTGCGCTCACGGGCGACATGCATGCCGAGCCGGATGCGGCCTTGTTCGACAAGGCACTGCCCATCTTCGAGAAGCACTACACCGAGCTGTTGTTGCAGAGCAAACCGTTCCCCAACGTGATCGCGGGTTTGGATGCGATGAAGGCGGCGGGCTACCGTTTGGGTTGCATCACCAACAAGGTAGAGCGTTACACCAATCCGCTGCTCAAGGGCATCGGTATGGCGAAATACTTCGACATCGTGTTGGCGGGCGATACCCTGCCTGAGAAGAAGCCACACCCCATGCCTTTGCTGCATGCGGCGAAGTTCTTCGGCTGTCCTATCGAGCAACTGCTGTTGGTCGGCGATTCCCTCAGCGATGCACAAGCAGCACGTGCTGCGGGCTGTCCTATCATCTGCGTGCCTTACGGTTACAACCACGGCGAACCCGTCGAGACACTCAACGTGGATGCTGTGATCCCTGACCTGATGGGCGTGTTGCCACTCGTCAAACGAGCATAAGAAATGACATACCGATTCCTAAAGACAACTGATTGGCGATGGTGAACAGCAACACCCGCTTCGTTCATCGTCAATCAATCTTTTAGGAGTCGTTCATGTTGTCACCTATTTCAGAACAAGAGTTTCACGCGCTTGCCAAGCAAGGCTACAACCGCATCCCTTTGGTCGCGGAAAGTTTCGCTGACCTAGACACCCCCCTCTCGCTCTACCTCAAACTCGCCAACAAACCATTCAGCTATCTGCTGGAATCGGTGCAGGGTGGTGAACGTTTTGGTCGATATTCTTTCATCGGTTTGCCTGCGTCGACGCGCATCACCGTACGCGGCAAGCAAGTCACGTTGACCACCGTCAAGGGCGAGACGAAGCAAGAAGTTGAGAATCCGCTGGATTACATCAGCGCCTATCAAGCGCAGTTCAAGGTCGCACCGCTGTCTGGATTGCCACGCTTCACCGGTGGCTTGGCGGGCTACTTCGGTTACGACACTGTGCGCTACATCGAGCCGCGCCTAGCAAAGACGGTGAAGAAAGATGTCATCGGCACGCCTGACATCTTGCTCATGCTCACTGAGCAACTGGCGGTGGTGGACAACCTCTCCGGCAAGTTGACCTTCATTGTTTACGCCGATCCATCGCAAGACGACGCCTATGCCATCGCGCGTGAACGGCTGCGTGAACTCATTGGCATGATGCGTCTGCCGGTCGAGATCCCTTACGCGCCACCCTCGAAAGCAGTCGAAGCGAAGTCAGAGTTCGGCGAGGCCGCCTTTAAAGCGGCAGTGGAAAAGTCCAAGCACTACATCTTTGACGGCGACATCATGCAGGTCGTGTTGTCGCAACGCATGTCGCAACCTTTCCCTGCATCGCCGCTGTCGTTGTATCGCGCCTTGCGTAGCATCAATCCTTCGCCATACATGTTCTATTACGACATGGGCGATCATCACGTGGTCGGTTCTTCGCCCGAGATTCTGGCGCGCCTCGAAGGCGACACCGTCACCGTGCGTCCTATCGCGGGCACACGTCCACGCGGCAAGACAGCACAACAGGATGTGGCTCTTGCTGAAGAGTTGTTGGCCGACCCGAAAGAGCTTGCTGAACATCTGATGCTTATCGACCTCGGTCGCAACGACATCGGTCGTGTGGCAGAACGCGGCACGGTGCAGCTCACCGACAAGATGGTCATCGAGCGTTACTCGCACGTGATGCACATCGTCTCTAACGTCGAGGCTACTTTGAAGAAAGGCCTAGACGCGATGGACGTACTCAAAGCGACTTTCCCAGCAGGCACCGTCTCTGGTGCGGCGAAGGTGCGCGCGATGGAGATCATCGACGAACTCGAACCCTCCAAGCGTGGTATCTATGCAGGCGCGGTGGGCTACCTCGGCTTCAACGGCGACATGGATGTTGCCATCGCACTGCGCACTGCCGTGGTGAAAGACAAGATGCTTTACGTGCAGGCGGGTGCAGGCATCGTCGCCGATTCGGTGCCCGACAGCGAATGGATGGAGACGCAGAACAAGGCACGTGCCGTGTTGCGTGCTGCAGAGATGGTGCTGGACGGTCTAGACGCGCAGGTTCATCGCTAGTCTGTAGGCTCTACATGAACGTCCAAGACATGAGCCTCAAGCAACGATTGCTGGTGGTCGTGGCTGTCGAGCTTCTGTACATGGTGGGCAGTCGGCTCGCTATTCACTACTACTCGGCAGAATCGTTCACGGCGGAATTGATCCGCACCGCACTACGTATCGCGACTGCGCTGATCTACTGGCAGTTGATGAAGCCACTCATCCTGTCTAAGAAAGCGTCTTTCGACACTGTGCATGTCGTACCTTTGGTGATTGGGATGTTGGCGCTGTTCGCGATTCCGGTGATGGTCGGCAATTACGCATTGAGCACATCGCTGGCGTTGTTGTTCGCGGTCACCAGCATACCCGTGGCGATCAAAGAAGAGTTCTTGTTCCGTGGCATCGTGCAGAACCTGTTGGAGACACGGTACGGACAGATGCAAGCGGTGTTCTACGCCAGCGTCATCTTCACTGCATGGCATATCGGTACGTGGGAGCCATCGGTGTGGACGTTCAGTCAGATATTCTTCGTGGGGTTGGTGCTGGGTCTGGTCTACGTGCGCACAGGAAGCATCTTGGCCGCCATCGTGTTGCACACCCTGTACGATGCGGTATTCTCCTTCACGCCGCTGTTGCGACCACCGCTCGACCAGAACTGGGGATTCGTCCCGTTGGCTATCGCTGTCGTTGCCGTGATCTATTGGGCGCAAGCGAGCAAATTGAAGAGTGGCGCGACGAGCGCCTGAAGATTAGAAAAGTTAGATGGAGCAGCCATGTTATTGATGATCGACAATTACGATTCTTTCACCTACAACCTCGTGCAATATTTCGCCGAGTTGGGTGCCGATGTGGTCGTGCACCGCAACGACGAGATCACGGTGGAAGAGATCGAAAGATTGAATCCGCAACACCTCGTGGTCTCGCCTGGCCCCTGCACGCCGAACGAGGCGGGAATCTCGGTCGCCGCCATCAAACACTTCGCGGGCAAGATACCGCTGTTGGGTGTGTGCCTTGGCCATCAAAGTATCGGCCAAGCCTTCGGCGGCAAGATCATCCACGCCAAGACCTTGATGCACGGCAAGACCTCGCTCATCCACCACAACAGCAACAGCGTGTTCACCGGATTGCCCAACCCGTTCACCGCCACGCGTTACCACTCGCTGGTCATCGAGCGCGCGAGTATCCCTGACTGTTTGGAAGTGACCGCATGGACGGACGATGGCGAGATCATGGGCGTACGCCACAAGACATTGGCGGTACATGGTGTGCAGTTCCATCCCGAGTCCATCCTCACCGAACACGGCCATGACATGTTGAAGAACTTTCTGGAAGGGGCGAAGTAATCATGATCACACCACAACAAGCCCTCGTTCGCCTCATCGATCAGCGCGAGATCTTCTACGACGAGATGCTGTCGTTGATGCGCCAGATCATGGGCGGCGAAGTGTCGCCCACCATGATCGCCGCCATCTTGGTCGGTCTGCGTGTGAAGAAAGAGACCATCGGCGAGATATCTGCTGCCGCTTTCGTGATGCGCGAGTTCGCCAGCAAAGTGCCCGTGACAAAACGTGAGCATCTGGTGGACACCTGCGGTACGGGCGGTGATGCGGCACATACCTTCAACATCTCCACGGCGAGCGCCTTCGTGGCTTCGGCAGCGGGTGCGCGCGTCGCCAAGCATGGTGGTCGTTCGGTGTCATCCACTTGCGGTTCTGCCGATGTATTGGAAGCGCTGGGCGTGAACCTCACACTCACTCCAGAACAAGTCGGCCACAGCATCGACCAGATCGGCATCGGCTTCATGTTCGCTCCTAACTTCCACGGTGCGATGAAACATGCCGCACCAGTACGTCGTGAGTTGGGTGTGCGCACCATGTTCAACGTGTTGGGCCCGCTCACCAATCCGGCAGGTGCGGATAACCAAGTGATGGGTGTGTTCCATCCAGATCTCGTTGGTATCCAAGCTCGCGTGTTGCAGCGCCTCGGCAGCCGCCATGTGTTGGTGGTGAACGGTAGCGACGGGCTGGACGAGATCACCATCAGTGGCGCGACCAACGTCGCCGAGTTGAAAGACGGACAGGTGAACGAATACACCGTGACACCGGAGCAGTTCGGGTTCAAGGTAACTTCACTCGATTCCATCAAAGTCGCCAACAAGGATGAAGCCAAGGCCATGTTGCTCGGCGTGTTGAATAACCAGCCAGGGACTGCACGCGACATCGTGCAACTCAACGCGGGTGCAGCCATCTATGTGGCAGGCCTGACCGACACTTTGGCGAACGGCATCAAGAAGGCAGGCGACATACTTGCCAGCGGTGCGGCCAAAGCTAAGTTGGCGCAGCTCATCGAAGTCAGCAACCAAAGCAAAGCCTAGTCAGCATCGCGACAAGTGGCTTCCGTCCAGCATCCGTTCCCTCCCTTGCTCAGCCAAGACAGCGCCGACATCGAGCGTTGGATGTTGGCGCTGAACGACGTCTACGCGCCCGAAGAAGTTGCACTCATCCGCAAAGCCTGCGAGTTCGCAGCGCCGCTGTATCACGACGAAGTGGATGTGACAGGCGCATCACTGTTGCAGCATGCATTAGGTTCCGCTTCCATCCTCATCGGCCTGCACATGGATCACGAGACCATCGCGGCGACCGCCTTGCATGCCGTGCCGAACCATCTGCCAGATTGGCGTGAGGTGTTGACCGCGCGCTTTGGTGCGAACGTCACACGCTTGGTCGGCGGTATCTCCGACATGGAGCGCCTACGCCACTTCAGCGAAGTTCGCGAGGCCGCCATCGCAGACAAACAGGAAGCCGCGCAGCAGGTGGAAGGTCTGCGCAAGATGTTGTTGGCGATGGTGGAAGACATCCGCGTCGTGCTCATCAAGCTGGCTGAGCGCACGCAGACCTTGCGCAACCTTTCCTCGGCTAGCCCAGAGACGCAACAGCACATCGCACAAGAGACGCGCAGCATCTTCGGACCATTGGCGAACCGACTCGGCGTGTGGCAGCTCAAGTGGGAATTGGAAGACCTGTCGCTGCGTTACCTCGAGCCAACGCTGTACAAGAAAGTCGCCAAGCTGTTGGACGAGCGTCGCGTCGATCGTGAGAGATATATCGCTGATCTCGTCGCGCAATTGCAAAGCGCACTGGCTGCACAAGGCATCAAAGGTGAGGTGAACGGACGTCCGAAACACATCCACAGCATCATCAACAAGATGAAGCGCAAGCAGATGGAGTTCAGCGAGCTGTACGATATTCGCGCGGTGCGCATCCAGGTCAAAGACATCGAGAATTGCTACGCCGCACTTTCGGTCGTGCACGAGTTGTGGCCTGCCATCCATAGCGAATTCGACGACTACATCGCCAATCCCAAACCGAACGGCTATCAATCGCTGCACACTGCCGTGCTGGGGCCGCGCGACCTTGCGGTCGAAGTGCAGATACGCACGCCGCAGATGCATCACGATTCCGAACTGGGCGTGGCTGCGCACTGGCGCTACAAAGAGAACAAGCAGAGCGAATCCGGCTTCGACGAGAAGATCGCTTGGCTGCGCCAGATCTTGGCGTGGAAGGCAGAGTTGGCGGATAGCGGTGAGATGAAAGAGCAGTTCAAGAACGAATTGCTGCAAGACCGCGTGTATGTGTTCACGCCACAAGGCAAGGTCATCGATCTGCCCAAGGGCGCGACGCCAGTGGACTTCGCCTACGTGGTGCATACCGATCTGGGACACCGCACGCGCGGTGCAAAATTGGATGGCAGCATCGTGCCGCTCAACACCAAGTTGCAAACGGGGCAGCGCGTGGAGATTTTGACCACCAAACAAGGCGGCCCGAGTCGTGATTGGTTATCCCCCAAGCTAGGCTTCCTGCAAAGCGCTCGTTCACGCGCCAAGGTACGTCACTGGTTCTCTGAGCAGAACGTGGATGACAGCATCGCGCAGGGCAGGGCATTGCTTGATCGCGAGTTGGTTCGCATCGGTGTGACCGACATCAACCAAGAGAAGCTGGCGCAGAAGCTGAAGTACAACAAGCTGGACGATCTGCTCGCCGCCCTTGGTCGCGGCGACATCACCCCGCGCCGCGTCAGCCTCGCTATCGGACAAGAAACGCCCGTGAACGCACCGCGCGCCAGCACACAAACCATCGCTACGCCGAACGGCAATGTGTTGATCGAGGGCGTGGGCAATCTGGTGAGCCGCACCGCGAAATGTTGCAGCCCGACCAAAGGCGACGACATCATCGGCTACGTCACGCGTGATCGAGGCATCACCATCCATCGCCGCGATTGCCCCTTCATGCAGCGTGTGCCGGAAGAGCGCGAAGACAGATTGCTCGAGGCACGATGGGCAGCCAAAGCGAACTGATCGGATTGCACAACAACGCATCAAACAGGTAACGACCCATGCATGCCATCATCACCGCCACCGACCTAGTCAAACAATATCCCGGCGTGCGCGCCGTGGATGGCATCAACCTCGCCATCCCACAAGGCATCTGCTTCGGACTGCTCGGCCCCAACGGTGCGGGCAAGACCACCACCATCGAGATGCTGGAAGGCATCCATCAACCTACGAGTGGCGCGGTGCATTACAAAGGCGAACCACTCGGGGTGCGTTACCGCGAAGAGGTGGGCATCCAGTTCCAGCACACCGCATTGCAAGATTTTCTGACGGTGCGCGAGACACTGAAGTTCTTCGAGCGCCTTTATACCGAGACACTCCCTATCGATGAGGTCATCGAGCTTTGTTCACTCACCGACATCTTGGATAGAGACACTCGCAAACTCTCGGGTGGTCAACGCCAACGCTTGTTGCTTTCACTCGCACTCATCAACGATCCCGACCTCATCTTCTTGGATGAGCCGACGACCGGACTCGACCCGCAAGCACGTCGCAACTTTTGGGACTTGGTGAAGCTGGTGAAATCGCGCAACAAGACCATCGTGCTCACCACGCACTACATGGAAGAGGCGTATGCACTGTGTGACGAGATCGCCATCATGGACAAAGGGCGCATCGTGTCGCAAGGCACGCCAGAACAATTGCTGAAAGAACATTTCGGCGATGTCGTGTTGCAGA
The DNA here is from genome assembly GCA_013824485.1 of Sideroxydans sp. Classification (GTDB taxonomy): domain Bacteria; phylum Pseudomonadota; class Gammaproteobacteria; order Burkholderiales; family Gallionellaceae; genus Sideroxyarcus. The sequence goes on along the minus strand of PNNY01000003.1, from coordinate 20,956 downwards.
TACCTGGCGACGATGTGGGCGATAAGTTGATGCAAATGGATATCGGTGCCGTACCGGCCGGCGAATTGTTCGAGATCAAGACCAATCGCTTGCACCACACCCTGCAACAGCTTATGGACAATGGTATCAATCTGGATAGGCTGCGCATCCGCGCGTGGACGCTGGAAGACTTATTTATAAACGTGACAGGCAAGGAGCACAAGCTATGAAAAAATTCCTCGCCGTCTTACACGCCCGCAACATGGAATTTCTGCGCGTCCGTTCCGCGCTGGTGTGGAACCTCGCCATGCCGTTCATGCTGGTGTTCGGTCTTGCGTTCACCTTCTCGGGTGGAAACAAAGACATCTACAAGATCGGTGTCGTGGGTGGCATTGAACAATTGACGCAAGCCGCACCCAAGTTGCCGGCCACACAGCATCTGCAATTCATCCCTTACGATGACCTCGATGCCGCCATCAACAAGGTGAAACATCACCAGATGGACATGCTCATCGACGTGAGTGCTGCGCCCAAGTATTGGGTCAACACCAGCTCACCCAATGGCTATCTGCTGGAGCGCATCATCTGGGGCGTGGGGGCAGACAAGTTCGAGCGGCAAGCGGTGGGAGGTGCGGAGATACGTTACGTGGATTGGTTCCTGCCCGGCATCCTCGGCATGAACATGATGTTCGCCTGCCTGTTCGGCGTGGGCTTCGTCATCGTGCGTTATCGCAAGAACGGATTCTTGAAGCGACTCAAAGCCACGCCCTTGGGCGCGTTCCAATTCCTTTTCGCGCAGCTCATCTCGCGCTTGTTGTTGGTCGTCGTCATCACCACGATAGTTTATGTGGGCTGTGACCTGTTCATCGACTTCAACATGCAGGGTTCGTATTGGACGTTGCTGCTCGTCACCACACTGGGCGCGATGAGCCTCATCTCCATCGGCCTGTTGGTCGCCGCACATACCGCCAGTGAAGAGTTGGCGGGCGGCATGTTGAACATCGTGACCTGGCCGATGATGTTGCTCTCGGGCGCGTGGTTCTCGCTGGAAGGCGCACAACCTTGGGTACAACACATCGCCGAGATATTCCCCCTCACCCACATGATCTCCGCCACCCGCAGCATCATGAACGAAGGCGCGACCTTAGCTCAGGTGATGCCGGATGTGTGGGTGCTCTCGCTGACCAGTGCGGTATTTTTGGCGATCGGGGCGTTGGTGTTCAAGTGGGAGTGACGCTATAAAACTGCTCGGAACTCAACATGTTTTTTTATTATGTGAAGATGGGAACACGATTGATGACCAAGCAACTTGAAGCCGCACCCAAATTCTCTAACGAGGCAGCAGAGCAAGCCTTCTGGGAAATGCACGACTCCACCGAATATGTGGATTGGACAAAAGCGCAACGCGTCGTATTGTCTAACTTGATGCGAACGACAAAAACTATCTCTTTGTGCTTTCGACGACATGCATATCTTGGCTGAGCACTACAGGATTGAATTCCTTTCAACCCCTCAACTATTTCGTATAGATAACGCTGGAGGCGAAAGTGGGCATGTGCCTACCCTCCTGCTAAAGGCAAGCACGCTTCTTCTTAAATACATCGTTCAAGGTAGTTCTCTTGAACTGGTTGTCGCAAAGTGCGATGAGCGGTTGTTATACGGCATCAAAGTGTTCGATGATGTTATGAAGCCGGCAACTCTCTGGTCAATCGCCGAATCCAATGTTGAGCGTGATGCTCTGATGGCACTCATCCACGAGCAGGAATGCCCGCTATTCTTATTCAATGAGCTTGCGCTCAACGCCGCATGGACAACAATCAATGTCAAAATTCCACGCGAAGCATCTATTTGGATCGCAGATACAATGCTGGGGTCAGTTGATCACTCCAGCATGAGGATTCAAGCGACTGAGCTGATGGAAAAATTGTCAGACGGCTGTAGTGCGGATATGCCTCACTTCTCGGTATCACTACTCCCTTCCCACGAATGGAAAGAGACTTTCAATCACTACATCACCAATCAAGGTGCTGTCGCTCCTATTCATCTCTTTAACAAGGACGAAGGAGGACAACAAGAGCAGTTGGCTATGTGGTTGACAGATAACCTCCAGCCCTCAGGCGCGGTTCACAGTCCACAGATTCCAAAGGGGTTGTTACGACGGGAACTGACAGATATTCTGCTTACATATCAGTTCGGAACGATCCTTATTGAGTCAAAGACGCTGACTATCTTTAATCGCACGACCTTGCCGACTCGAGATGCTCTTGCATCTGATGTCAGCAAACACATCGAGAAGGCAGTTAGTCAGCTTCGCGGTGCTGCAAGAAAACTTCAGCAGGGTGTACCTGTTTTCGATAAGACTGGAGCTGAACTTCACGTTGAACGAACGCAACCCTTCCATGCCATTGTGCTTGTTCCTGACTTCGATTTGATTAAGGATCCGGCAAATTATGGCAAAGAGTTTATCGCCGACTTTATGCGCGCAACGAAGGGCTTTCTTCATATTCTCGATATTGCCGAACTACTAAGAGTCGTTCAGTCAGCTGAAATGATTGCAAGGCGCGGTACCAGTACGACACCGATGATGGCGTTTGACTACTATCTCATGGAGCGAGCCAAGAAGACTTTCCAAGCTGACATGCTTAGTATTGAGATACTCCTTCGCTTCTCTGACTCCGAATAAGATGACAGCAACCTTGCATCAGGCGTGCCTTACAAAATAAATCCCCTTAGGGCTACCTCATCAAACGGCCACCCCAACTCCGCCCCCGTATCTTCCCGCTTCACAACAGGGATTCGCACACCATACTTTTCAAGCAATCCATCATCCTCTGCGATGTCGATGTGTTCGGCTTCTACGCCCACGGCTTGAAGCACGGCCTCCGCTTGTTCGCACAGATGGCAGAAGGTGGTGCCGTATAGGATGAGCTTCACAGATGTAGGCATAGCTGTTGGATCATGTGTTCTTCATCAGCGGGGATGATGCAGATGGGTTTGGAGCCGAGTGCTTCTACGTAGGTCGAATTCGCTTTGTTCGCTGCCGCATCGAGTCTGATACCCATGAAGGCGAGTGTGCTGCAGATCTTGTCGCGGATGATGGCGCTGTGTTCGCCGATGCCTCCGGTGAATACCAACGCATCGATGCCGCCCGCTTTGGCGGCGAGGTTGCCGATAGCGCCACTCACTTGATTGCAGAAATAATCCACGGCTAATTTTGCTGCGGCGCTCTTACTGTCGAGCAGGTCTTCCATCTCGCTGCTCTCACCTTCAGAGAGAGCGAGTAATCCCATCTGATGGAATACGATGTCGCGCAGGGTGTCGGTGTCGTGGCGCTGTGCCAGTTCCAGCATCACGCCAGGATCGAGGTCGCCGCTGCGTGTACCCATCACGATGCCACCCGCAGGGGTGTAGCCCATGGTGGTGTCTTGTGACTTCAATTCGCGCATCAGACACAGACTCGCACCACTCCCCAGATGCGCAACGACCACATTGCCATTTGCTTTGCTGCCGATCAGGTCAGGCAACACAGACGCGACATGCGCATAGTTCAAGCCGTGAAAGCCATAGCGACGCAAGCCATACGACGAGGGGATGGGCAGACGCTTGGCGAGTTCCGGCATGGTGGAGTGGAACGCGGTGTCGAAGCAGGCGATCTGCGGCACACCGAAACGTTGGCGGCATAGTTCCAAGCCCATCAAGTTGCCAGGCAGATGCAGCGGCGCGAGATGAGTGATGCTTTTCAGCCGTGCCAACTCGACATCGTCCACCACACGCGCCGCATCGGTGATGTCACCGCCATGCACAAAGCGATGGCCGACGAGGTCAGGTGTGTGTCCGCCCAACTCACGCATCAGTTCATCATAAGCCGTGGCGTGATCGCGCAGATGCCCATAGCGGAAATCACGCCGCGTGCCATTCGCTTCGAACAGGCTGGCCTTGATGGACGACGAGCCGCTGTTGATGGTGAGGATGGTTTTCATTGTTAACCAATAACCTTAGGTGATTCAGTCGGATGTAGGTCGGACTTCAGTCCGACATGTCGGGTTAAAACCCGACCTACAACACCGCGCTGTTCAACGGAAAAGCGCGGTGGTTCAACCCTACTCATTATCAAAACGGCCACGTCCAATTATCCACTTCTGGCAAATCGATACCTTGCTCATAAGCGTAGTTACGGCACTCGATCTGTTTGTTCAGCATCTTCTCTTTCACGTGCGCGCCAGCCACATGCAACGCTGGTATGCGGTCGATGATGTCGATGACCAAGCTGAAGCGGTCGATCTGGTTTTGTATCGCTAACTCCAGCGGCGTGTTGATGCTGCCTTTCTCTTTGTAGCCGCGCACGTGGAAGTTCTTGTGGTTGTTGCGGCGATAAGCGAGGCGGTGGATGAGCCAAGGGTAGCCGTGGAAGTTGAACATCACCGGCTTGTCCAAGGTGAACAGGCTGTCGAAGTCGCGGTCAGTTAGGCCGTGCGGGTGTTCACTTGCAGGAGTGAGTTTGTACAGGTCGACCACGTTGATGAAGCGCACCTTCAAGGTAGGAAAGTGTTCGCGTAGCAACACCACAGCAGCCAATGCTTCCTTGGTCGGGATGTCACCTGCGCTGGCCATCACCACATCGGGTTCACTACCTTGGTCGTTGCTCGCCCAATCCCAGATGCCGATGCCCTTGCTGACATGTTTGGTCGCGGCATCGATGTCCAAGAATTGCAGATGTTTCTGCTTGTCGCACACGATGACGTTGATGTAGTTGGTGCTCTTCAGGCAGTGATCAGCGACAGTCAGCAGACAGTTCACATCGGGCGGCAGATAGATGCGCGTGACCTCAGGGCTCTTGTTCACCACCAGATCAAGGAAGCCGGGATCTTGGTGGGTGAAGCCGTTGTGATCCTGACGCCACACGGTGGAGGTGATGAGCAGGTTCAGCGATGAAACGGGCGCGCGCCAAGGTACGTCTTTCGACATCGCGAGCCATTTCGCATGTTGGTTGAACATGGAGTCGATGACGTGCACGAAGGCTTCATAAGTGGAGAAGAAACCATGACGACCCGTGAGCAGATAGCCTTCCAACCAACCTTCCAGTGTATGTTCGGACAACATCTCCATCACGCGGCCATCGGGGGATAGCTCGCCGCCACCCGCGTCTTCCGGCAGCAGGTCGGCCATCCACGTCTTCTTGCTCACCTCGTAGATGTTGTCGAGTTTGTTAGAGCTGTTCTCGTCGGGGCCGAACACGCGGAAGTTTTGCATGTTGTCGCGCATGATGTCGCGCAAGAACTTGCCGAGTGGGCGCGTGTTTTCGGCCACGGTGGTGCCGGGCTTCTTCACTTCCACTGCGTAATCTTTGCAGTCAGGCATGTGCAGAGCTTTGCGCAATAGGCCGCCGTTGGCATGCGGGTTGGCACTCATGCGGCGCTCACCCTTGGGTGCCAAGGCTTTCAGCTCAGGCAGCAGCGTGCCGTTCTTGTCGAACAGCTCATCTGCCTTGTAGCTCTTCAGCCATTCTTCCAGCTTGGCGAAATGCTCAGGCGTCTTCACGTCGCCGATAGGCACTTGGTGCGAACGCCAAAAACCTTCGACCTTCTTGCCATCCACTTCTTTCGGGCCAGTCCAACCTTTGGGCGAACGCAGCACGATCATCGGCCAACGCGCACGTGTCGGTTTGCCACTGCTACGCGCTTCCTGTTGGATGCGACGGATCTCTAGCACGCACACTTCCATCGTCGCGGCCATCGCTTGGTGCATGGTCTCGGGATCGCTGCCTTCGACGAAATACGGTGTCCAACCGTAACCCTTGAACAGGTTCTCCAATTCTTCGTGCGATATGCGCGAGAGGATGGTCGGGTTGTTGATCTTGTAGCCATTCAAGTGCAACACAGGTAACACTGCGCCATCACGGATGGGGTTCAAGAATTTGTTCGAGTGCCATGAGGTGGCGAGTGGGGCAGTCTCGGATTCGCCATCACCCACCATCACGGTGATGATGAGGTCTGGGTTGTCATACGCCGCTCCGAACGCGTGCGACACGCTGTAACCCAACTCGCCACCTTCGTGGATGGAGCCGGGTGTCTCCGGTGTGCAGTGACTACCGATGCCGCCGGGGAAGGAGAACTCTTTGAAGAACTCCTTCATGCCTTCGGTGTTCTCGCTCTTGTTCGGATACACCTCGCTGTAGCGACCTTCGAGATACACGGGTCCCAATACGCCGGGCGCGCCATGTCCGGGGCCTGCCATGAAGATCGCGCTCAAGTCATATTTGTTGATGAGGCGGTTCATGTGGATGTAGGTGAACGCCAAACCCGGACTCGCGCCCCAGTGGCCGAGCAAACGATGTTTGATGTGTTCGGGGGCCAGCGGCTTTTCGAGCAAGGGGTTGTCACGCAGATAGATCATGCCGGCGGCAAGGTAGTTACAGGCGCGCCAATAGGCGTGCATACGCATTACCTCGTCGTCGGACAAAGGAGAGGTTGCAGTTTTCATGATTTCGATTCGAGCAAGAGTTGAGAAAAGTTCAGCAGAAATGTATCGCGAAGATATGAATCTTTGATGTATCCACTATGTGAAGCAGATTAATCCTGCGATAACAATGATGCAAGTTGACAGAGCGCGCAGATGGGGTGAGGAATCTTAACTAGGATGGATGCACTGGTTCAGTGCGTCAGCGAACACTTCGACAGGCTGTGCGCCTGAGATGCCGAGCTTGCCGTCGATGACGAAGAACGGCACACCGGAGATACCCAATTCTGTCGCTCGCGCTTCGTCCGCGCGAACGGCATCCACATAGGCATCGCTCTCTAGCATCGCCAACGCGTCGTTGGTGCTGATGCCGAATTCTGGTGCAAGACTGGCCAGTGCGGCACGGTCTCCTACGGGAAGTGCTTCAGAGAAATACGCGTGCATGATGTGTTCCATCGCCTTATCTGTAACTTTGCGAGAGGCGGCGAGATGCAACAGGCGGTGTGCGTCAAAGGTGTTGCCGGGGTGTGCCTCGCGCAAGCGATATTCCAATCCGACCTGCTTGGCGATAGACGATACATGGGTGTTCATGTTCTCTGCTTCTTGCAGAGAGACTTTGTACTTGCGCGACAACATCTCGATGAGTGTCTCGGCATATTGAGGTGGTGATTTGGAGTCGAGCTCGAAACTGCGCCAGACCACATTCACTTTGTCTTTATGCGGAAAAGCGGCAAGCGCTGCTTCGAAGCGGCGCTTGCCGATGTAACACCAAGGGCAGATCACATCAGACCATATCTCTACTTGCATGATTCATCCGTCCTTAGTTTGGGTTCAATAATCCGTGTAACCCTTTTCACCCGGTGTGTAGAAGGTGCTGAAATCGGGTGCGGTGAGTGCCGCGCCGCTTTGCAACTTCGCGACCAGATCGGGGTTGGAGATGAACGGACGTCCGAAGGCCACGAGGTCGCCTTCCTGTGAATCCAGATCGGCATTCGCACGTGCGGCATCGTAGCCACCAGACAAGATGTACTTGCCGTTGAAGTTGGCGCGTATCTTGGCTTTCAGATCCGCGCTGACTTCGGGCGCACCCATCGAGCTGTGATCGACAACGTGGATGTACACCAGACCGACAGCATTCAATTCTTCCACCAAGCGTAGATACAGCGCATCCATCTTGGCATCAGCTACTGCGCCGTTGAATGCGCCATAAGGTGAGATACGCATGCCGATACGTTCAGCACCGATGGCGGCGGCAGATGCCTTGGCGACTTCGACTGCGAAACGGATGCGGTTCTCTACACTGCCGCCCCATTTGTCTGTGCGTTGGTTGGTCGCGGTGTTGAGGAACTGATCGATGAGGTAACCGTTGGCCGCGTGTAACTCGACGCCATCAAAACCTGCTTCGATGGCGCGCTTGGATGCGTTCGCATATTCGGCGATGGCAGTCGCGATGTCTTCTTCTGTCATCGCAGTCGGTACGGGATAGGGCTGCATGCCGCTGGTGTCCGTCCACATGTCGCCAGCCAGTGCTACAGCGGAAGGCGCGACGATCTTGGTGCCAGCAATCATGTTGGCGGGATGACTCACGCGACCTGTGTGCATCAGTTGAATGAATATCTTGCCTCCTGCGGCATGTACGCCATCGTTCACACGCTTCCATCCAGCTACTTGCGCGTCAGAGAACATACCGGGGATGCGCGCATAACCAAGGCCGTTGGCAGAGGGAGACGCACCTTCGGTGATGATGAGTCCCGCGCCGGCACGCAACTTGTAATACTTTTCCATCAGTTCGTTAGGTACGTTGCCCGTCGCGCGCGAACGCGTCATCGGTGCCATGACGATGCGGTTCTTGAGTTGCAGTTTGCCGAGGGTGGTCGGGGTGAATAATGTCGAGGTCATGTCTTTTCCTTAGTGTGTCTTTTCAAACTCCCCTCCCGATCGGGAGGAGAGGTGTGGCTGTTATTGCTTGATCGCTTCGACTGGGATGGTCAGTGTGACTTCATCGCCAACGTAAGGTACACCTTTGCTCAAGCCGAAATCAGAGCGTTTGATCTTGGCAGTAGCTGTTGCGCCACAGGCTTCTTTCTTCACCATTGGATGTGGCATGCACAAGAACGAATTTACAGTGAGTTTCACGGGCTTGGTCACGCCCTTGACGGTCAAGTCACCTTCCACTGCCACGACCTTGTCTCCATCGAATTTCACTTTGCTCGACTTGTAAGTGATGGTCGGATACTTCGCAGTGTCGAACAGATCTTCCGCTTGGATGTGTTCATTGAATAGTGCAGAACCTGTGTTCACCGACTTGGCGTCGATCGTCACATCGATCGAGCCAGTGCGCTTGATCTGGTCGAGTACGATGGTGCCGGATGTCTTGTCGAAGCGGCTCAACTGGATGGAGTAACCCAAATGGCTGTATTCGAAACGCGGCATGGAGTGAGAGGGTTCGATGTTGTAAGTCACTGGTTCTGCGTAAGCGACAGAAGAGATAGTGGCGGCGATAGTGAGGGCGATGATTTTCTTCATGGTGTTCTCCTGGGGTGGTTGAGGGCTTACTTCTTGTTAGGTGCTGCAGTTAAGACAATGTGGAACTTGATCTGTATCTCGTTGGCGACGGTGCTGACATCTGTCCACACCCCTTCGCCGATGTTGTAGTCCAGCCGCTTGATAGCGAACACGCCATCAAATGATGCGCGTGTGCCGTTGGCTTGGAAGGTGAAGGGTGCGACGACATCAAGCGTCTTGCCTTTGATGGTGAGTTTGCCCATCGCTTCGTATTTATTTCCGCCCAGTGTTTTCACACCAGTGGATACGAAACCTGCGCTGGGAAAAGCTTGCGTGTTGAACCACGGCTTGGCTTTCACTTCATCGTTGGCCTCTTCCGAGCCGGTATCGATGCTAGCGAGGTCGATGTCGATGCGCGCTTGTGCTTTGCTCAACTTGGCAGGGTCGAAGCTAGTCTGCGCGGTGAACTTCGCGAACTTGCCTTCCATCGGCACGCCCATCTGCTTGTAGCCGAAGGTGACCGTGCTTTCATTCGCCTGCACTTGTTTGAATTCGACAGCGGTGGCAGTGGTGCCGATCAAGGCCAATCCAAGTAAAACGATTCGCAAGCGAGATTTCATTTGCTCATTCCTTTCGGCAACATGCGTTCCAGTATCTGATCGCGGTCGATGAATTTGTGTTTGATGACGGCGGCGATGTGCATGCCCACCAACAAGAAGAGGAACACGTTCAGTCCCTGATGAACGGTCGCGAGCAACTCGCCCAATTCTTTGTTCTTCTCCACGAGGTCAGGTAGCGGTAACACGCCGAACCACACGGTCTGGAATCCTTTGGCGGAGCTCATCAACCAACCCGAGAGTGGGATGGCGATCAGTAATCCATACAGTGCCAGATGCGTGATGTGACTCACCAGCACTTCCCAGCGCGGTGTCGAAGCGGGCAGCGGAGGTGGTGTATGTGTGAAGCGCCACAGCACACGGGCGATGACCAGCAACAATATCGTGATACCTATCCATTTGTGATAGCTGTAGTACTGCAACTTGGTGGGCGACAGCGGCAGATCGTGCATGTATACGCCGAGCGGAAAAGCGGCGAATATCAGCAACGCCACCAGCCAATGCAGCGCCATCGCGGTGTTGTTGTAACGCTGGATAGGTGTGCTCATCTCTATCCCCTCAAGCCAAGCGACCGCCACGGAAATCGTCCAGCGCTTTGTGGATCTCTTCCTGTGTGTTCATCACGAATGGGCCGTATTGCACGATGGGCTCGTTCAATGGTTTGCCCGCCACCAAGATGAGGCGCGTCGGCTCTGTCGCCGAAACGGTGATGCCATCCGATCCTTCTGTGTTGCTCAAGATGCCCATGCGTTGCACATCCACCTGCGTGCCCGCCACATTCGTCGCACCGCGATAGGTGTAGATGAACGCATTGTGTGTGTCGGGGAGCGCGGTCGAGAACGAAGCACCTGCGGGCAGATGAATGTCGAGATAGATAGGCTCGGTCACCTCGCGGGTGACCGCACCCGTCACGCCGTTGCTAGATCCTGCGATGACGCGCACGGTCACACCTTCTGCGGTCTCGTATTCAGGGATGTCGGCACTGGCGAAATCTTTGTACCAAGGTTTTGCCATCTTGTTTTTTGCAGGCAGGTTGAGCCAAAGCTGGAAACCTTCCATCACGCCGTCTTCCTGTTCGGGAATCTCGGAGTGGATCACGCCGCTACCTGCCGTCATCCACTGTACGCCGCCATCGCCCAGCAGACCTTCGTGGCCCGCGCTGTCGCGGTGACGCATACGGCCGGCCAACATGTAGGTGATGGTTTCGAAGCCGCGATGAGGATGGTCGGGGAAGCCTGCGATGTAGTCGTCAGGGTCGTCGCTACCGAAAGCATCCAGCATCAGGTAGGGGTCGAGACGACGTTGTAACTTGCCGGTGAGCACGCGGGTCAGGCTTACACCTGCGCCATCGGAAGTGGCAACGCCTTGGATGAGGCGCTCCACGGTACGGGGTTGGCGGATACTGTTTGGTGTGGTGGTGTTCATTTTGGACTCCAATGCCTGAGTAATTGAGTTGCATATTAGGCGGCTCGAAATGATAGATAAAGCCATCTATTCGAGATAGACTGTTCCACAAATGGAACAAGCTAAGATATCAGCAGACGACCTCATCCTGTTCGCCACCATCGTGGACCAGGAGAGTCTGGTGCGCGCCGCTGACCAGCTGGGCATGCCCAAAGCCACGGTGTCGCGCCGCCTCACCAATCTTGAAGCGGCACTGGGTCAGCGTCTGTTGATACGCACCACGCGCCGTCTTACCCTCACCGACTTCGGGCAGGAGTTCCTTGACCATAGTCGTCGTGTGGCGGAAGAGGTCGCCACCGTGCAGGACTTCGTACGCAGTCAAGACATCCAGCCGCGTGGTCGTTTGCGCGTCTCTATGCCGGCCGATTACGCCAAGGTGCATTTCTCGCGCGCTATCGCCACCTTCATCGACGCCTATCCCGAGATTCAACTCGACCTTGACCTGAGTTCGCGTCGCGTCGATCTCATCGGCGAGCGTTTCGATCTCGCCATCCGTATGGGCGACTTGGATAATGATGCGACGTTGGTGGCACGCAAGATCGACGAGCAAAGCATGGCGCTCTACGCCAGTCCTATCTATCTCGCATTGCATCCCGCGCCCAAACATCCTGACGATCTGGAGCGCCATACCTCGGTGCGATTGTTATCTGCGCGTGGCACAGCCGTGCCGTGGAAATTGATGCGCGGAAAAGAAGTATGGGAGGATGTACCGCCAGGACGACTCACGCTGAACTCACCCGACATGATTCAGCAACTGCTACTCGACGGCGCTGGCATCGGCGCATTACCTGACCTCTTCGCCAATAGTGATGTAAAGAGTGGTCGCTTGGTACGTGTACTGCCGAAGTGGTGTTTCCCATCCGTGCCTGCTTGGGCGGTGATGCCCACGCGACGTTTCCTGCCGACCAAGACACGCGTCTTTTTAGATCACATCGAGCGTTTCATGGAGAAGAGCTAAGTCGCTCAAGTATCATTGCGGCAATATCGCATTTAAAAAAACTCGAAATGACTAACAACACATTGCCCCCAGTCTGGCTATCGAAACCCTTCTTGATATTCTTTGCAGCGCTGCTGCTCTTGGCGATGGCTGGGGGGTATCAGCTATCAAGGATATTCTCTCAAGTGAATGAGGCTGCAGCACAGCGCAGCGTACAACTGCTGGAGATAGAAGAAAGCCTTGATGAGGCAGCTATCGGCTTGGGGCGGCAGGTGCAAGAGTGGAAGGACCTGTTGTTACGCGCCAACGATAAGACGCTATACGACATCCATCTTAAAGGGTTTCGGGAATCCAGTATCGGTGTGCAATATGCGCTGCTGAATGCAAAGACCGCGATGCAGGATATCGGCATGGATACCGCAGAGATAGACCATTTGATATCGGAGCATAAGTCGCTACTTTCTGAATACCTACTGGCGCACTCCAAACTCAGGCCATCGGTGAAGGATTCTTCCAACAAGGTCGATATGCAGATCGTCGGTGTAGATCGCAAGTTGCAACAAGATATAGCGTCGGTCAAAGCGGGGATATCGGCGTTTGCCAAACAGCAGATGTATAGGACACCCGAGACGCAGGGGAATCGCAACTTTATGATCGGTCTGTTGGGTGCGACCTCGCTGTTCTTCATGGCGTTGTTCGGATTCATCTTTGCGAACCTGATGATCAGGCAGTAAAGAAATTTCTAATGTGATTGAACGAAATAGCGGCAACGTTGACCAAGTGCTGTCCTAAATAGTAAAACGGAGAGTAGCGATGAAAGAAAGACGTAAGAATGCATTTTTCTCAATGGAGACTTTTGAGCGCATCGGATTGACCGCTGCTTTCTGTTTCTTCCTCTATCTGATCTGGAGCAGTTCGGCAGAGCTGGAGAGCCAGCTGAAAACAAGTACAGATCAATTCGCGGTGGTGCATGATCTGCAGATCGAATATAAGTCGGAAGTCCAAAATTGGAAGAACGTACTGTTGCGAAGCAATAGCCAAGACAGTTTGCTAAAGAACTGGAAAATATTCGAAGCACAGCACAAGAAAGTCGCTGAAGCGGCCAAGCAAGGTTTGTTTCAAAATGATGTCAGGGCGATCAATGTGAAGCTAGAGGCTTTCGTTGATGCACATGCTGCGAATCTACTCTTATACAAACAAGCCACCGAGATCCTAGCGCAACAGAATTTCAATCCCCACAAGGCAGACGACAGCGTGAAAGGCGTAGATCAACCCCTGATCGAGATCCTTGAGGCTGCCGATGCAGAGATGGAAGATGAAAAGGCGAGGGCTAATGGAAGGCTCATCGCTAAAGCAAACAATAGGATAGAGCAAAGCCTCGTTGCACTTTTCCTTTTGATGTTGATCGCGATCTGGCGCCCAAGACGCTGAAGTCACCCTGACTAATCTGCTTCTGAATCTTAGAGGCAGGTCACAGCCTCTCCTGCCACTCCATTTTGCTACTGCCAACAAATGCAGGTTTAACACGCCTGTCATTTTCATGTAACAGCCCTGTCATAAAGCCTCCCCATAATTCGCTCGCCTTAATCCTCCCCTGTGAGTTGAGGAATTCAGAGCAATTTTTATTAATGACTAGGAGCAACCATGAAGAAGAAAATCGTAGCACTGGCAGTTGCAGCTGCATTCACAACTCCGGCATTCGCCGACAACGCTAACGTGACTGTTTACGGCAAAGCGTTTTTGAACGTTGAATCTGCTAGCAGCGACAAAGTCGCTACAGCAACGACAGGCAAGAGCGTGACTCGCGTGAACACAAATGCTTCACGTTTTGGCGTTAAAGGTAGCGAAGATCTGGGCGAAGGTCTGAAGGGCCTGTATCAATTTGAAGTGCAAATGGATGCAGATGGCAATGGTAGCAACGGCTTTGGTAATGGCACACGCAACAGCGGCGTTGGTATCGAAGGCGGTTTCGGTAAGGTGATCATCGGTATCTGGGATACACCATTCAAGGTCGCGCACAACAAGATCGAGCTGTTCGACAACACGACTTCCTTCACATCCTTGAACCTCATTGGTCACTACAACGGTTCGGCGAACAACTACAACACTCGCCAAAAGAACGATGTTCAATACTGGTCTCCAAACCTCAGTGGATTCCAAGCTGCCTTGTCTTACAGCCCAGATGAAGCGCCAACAACGACAACGAATAAGAGCTTGATGTCCATGTCTGGCACATTCGAACAAGAAGCGATCTATGTGTCCGCAGCCTACGAGAGCCGTGCTGATGCAACAACAGCAGGCAAGACAGACTCAGCGATGCGTTTGGTTGGCAAATTCAGTCTTGCTGATCTATGGTTGGGCGCAACAGTTGAAAGCATCAAGATCAATACAGCGACGGCCTACACACAAAGCAACATGGAGTTGGCTGGTCAATACAAGATGGGCCCGCACAAACTTGCAGCAAGCTTCGCAAAGGCAGGCAAGACAAGTGTAGCTGCAACAGGTGCTACTCAATTGTCACTGCGTTATGGCTTTGACTTCTCCAAGCGCACAGAGGCCTTCGCTGCTTACACTTCATTAAAGAATGACACTGCAGGCACTTATGGTTTCTACGGTACCACTGCAGGTTCTACTCAATCAGTCTTGGGTGCAGGTGTAGTTCACTCCTTCTAATCGGCCTCCATAAACTCAGGAGAATCAAATGAAAAAAGTTGCACGTATCCTAGGCGGCCTCGGCATCACCGCGATGTTGCTCACTGCTGGGTCTGCTACTGCCGTCAATATCACTGGCGCAGGCGCTACCTTCCCTTACCCTGTCTATTCCAAGTGGGCTGATGCTTACAAGACTCAGACCGGCGTAGGCATGAACTACCAATCCATCGGCTCTGGTGGTGGTATCAAACAGATCCAAGCGAAGACCGTGGATTTCGGTGCTTCTGATAAGCCTCTCAAGATCGAAGACTTGGACTTCAATGGTCTTACTCAATTCCCAACCGTGATCGGTGGCGTGGTGCCAGTGGTCAACGTTGAAGGGGTTGCTGCAGGTCAATTGAAACTGACAGCTGAGACTTTGACCGCGATCTACAAGGGCGACATCAAGAAGTGGAACGACCCAAAATTGGCAGCTGACAACCAAGGCGTAGCACTGCCAGATGCAGCGATCAACGTGGTTCACCGCTCTGATGGATCAGGTACGACTTATATCTTCACGACTTACTTGTCGCAAGTAAGCATCGATTGGAAGCGTGCTGTGGGTAACGATTCCGCAGTGGCATGGCCAGTCGGTACGGGCGGCAAGGGTAACGAAGGCGTGGCTTCTTACGTGCAACGCATCAAGAACTCCATCGGTTATGTTGAATATGCTTACGCCTTGCAAAACAAGATGGCCTACGTGCAGATGAAGAACCGTGACGGCCAATTCGTTAAGCCAGAAGCTGCTAACTTCAAAGCAGCAGCGGCCAATGCGAAGTGGGATGCAGACAAAGGCTTCTACATGATGCTGACGAACCAGCCTGGCAAAGACAGCTGGCCTATCTCTGGCGCGACTTTCATCTTGATGCATAAGAGCCAAGATGACGCTGCGAAGGCACAAGAGACTTTGAAGTTCTTCGACTGGGCGTTTACGCCGAACGGCGACAAGATGGCAGACGAACTGCACTATGTTCCGTTGCCAGAGAACGTCACCAAGATGATTCGCGAATCTTGGAAGGCAAAGATTAAGTCTAACGGCAAAGCTGTTTGGAAGTAAGTTTCAGCTAGGTAGTGATTGAAAATTGAGGGAGCCAAGCGGCTCCCTCAGTCATTTAGGCTGCTCATTTTGTATGCATGGTGCGTCGCGTATTTTCAAGGCAAACGTTTAGTGACGAGTAGTTGAGTTGTCTGCTGATATACAGGGCTTCAAGGGCTATCTTTATGATTCTGTCGGCGTAGGATATTTCATCAGAGATGGTTAAAAAACTGAAGCAGTGTCTATGGAGGAATCATGAAAAACAATAAACGGATCGGGTCCTTAATTCTCTTAACTTTCTGCATGTTTGGTGGAGTTGCATCAGCACAGGATGTGTCGAGTAACGCCACTGATCAAGGCGTGAAATTCGCCTATGGCGGAGATGCGTATATTGCCTTGCAGAACTGGTCAAAGGTCGGGATGGCGGATGACTCGAAGATGGGGTTTGGTTTTGGCGGCAGCATCGGAATCGGCGCACAGGTCGATGATATGAAGATATTGATTGGACCGCATCTCGGTTATAGCCGCTGGTCTGCCGATTATTCGCACAAGCCTAACAGCGCGACAGACAGCGTCTATGTCGAGATGGCTGATGCTGGTCTACAGTTCACAGCCATTTTTGATGACATTATGATGGCAGTAGGTAAGGGTAGTTCGACGATCTCGTCTGGCTATATCGTGAATGGCAAAGACATCCGATATAACTATGATGGGGATAGCTATCCTTATTCGACCGTTTCCATCGGCTTCAAGATGGATATGTTCATGTTCAGCATCGGGGTCGTAAATTACGAAGGATATGCACGGGATGCCAGCCGAACCGATTTTAGGTTAGGGATGATGTTTTAAGTAGGGATGCTACGGTCGGATAACGTAGCGTCACTTTCAATTCCTGCTTCATGCGCAGGTTGGCCAGTCGTAACGATTCGTTCATGAACGACCGCATCGAAGAAGTGCAAGTCTGAAGATGGCAAAGCGATCTGGAAGTGATCCTCTTCAAGTAGCCTAACAGGACGCAAAAGGAACGGGAGGTGACTCCCGTTCCTTTTTTACGGGAATCAGAAAGAAAGGATAAGTCCAGTATAGACGCCGCTCTGCCGGGATCGGCCCTCACCCCATGGCCCCGTCGCATTCCACGTTCCACCGGTATAGAGAGGATGGGCGAGTTCCAGCCATTCGGCCTTGTAACCCAAATGTATGCGTGTTGCATCAATGAGCGGGTAGGTCACGCCCATTTCCAGACTGGTATGGACCCTGCCCGAATGCGAATGGAGCGTCCGGCCATAGCCGGCCGTGACCGCTCCGCGCAGGGCCAGCTTGCTGTCTTCTAGAGGCCAATCCATGCGGGCGGAGAGTGTCGTGTAATTAGTCCTAGGCGGTTCGATACCGCCGCCGAAACGCTCTCCCGCGTAACGTTCGCCAAGGGTGATCGCGAGATGGGGATGTACGAGATAACCTAGTGAAAAGGCATCGCCAAAAAGCTGCATGCGCTGGTTCGGATAGGCAGGCTGAGTCAGCCAGGGTTCAGGGGTGAGGTTGAAGGGGGCGCTCCAGAAGAAGCGTCGCCATCCCAACGTGAGCGTGGCGATCCAACGCCCTTCCTCGCGGGCCACTGGGGCGACACCGGGAAGGTAGGTGGAGCTCCAATAGCGTAGGTCGGTCTCCGCCCAGAACCGTTCGGGCAATTCTCCGAGTCGTTCGACCGCGTAGGCTGTCCCAGTCAACCAGAGTGATAGGAACGAAGCGGTGATGGCAAGGGTTTTCAAGTTTTGCTCGCCGTGTGCAAAGTTGTGCCCACTGTCAGATAGCGTAGGCGCACTTTCAATTCCTGTTTCATGCGCAGGTTGGTCAGTCGTCGCGATTCATTCATGAATGACCACATCATGGGTGATACGGCGCGCTGAACTTCTGTGCGTGGCAAGCGTGGTGGGCGAGGCAGCTTGTAGGCATCGGCAACGGCATCGAAGTAATCCCCCATCTTCATCTCATCGTCATCCACTGTGTGATACACGCGGTTGGGCTTGGCATGACGTAGCGAGGCAATGACGGTGCGCGCCAGATCATCGGCGTGGATGTGGTTGCTGTAGCCGTCCTCGCTTGCCACGATGGCGGGGGCGCCAGCTTTGATCCGATCAACTGGTAATCTGTCTTCTGCAATGATTCCCGGCACACGCAGGATGTTGGCGTTCACGTGATTGCGAGTCGCCCAAGTGCGTATCTGTCGCTCCGCACTCACGCGCAATCGTGCACGGTCGGACTGCGGATTCACAGGGCGTGTCTCGCTGATGATGTCGCCACCGCAATCGCCATATACACCGCTGGTGCTGATGTAGATGAGTCGATTTGGTAGCAGTCGAGTGGAGAGCGCAGAGAGTAGATTGCGTGTGCGTGTGTCGAAGCGACCTTGACGCTCGGGTGGGGCGAAGTGCAGCACGATATCGGCAAGACCAGCGATTTTGGTAAGACCGCTCCTCTCATCCAGATCACCCAAGATGGGTGTAACGCCAAGCTTCCTCAATGTATCTACCTTGGCAGGGTTCCTCACTAGGGCATAAAGCCGATAGTGGCCTCGCAAGAGCGTGATGGTGCGTAACGCGATGTCCCCACAGCCGATGATGAGTAGATTAGTCATAGTGAGATTATGCGTTAAAATCGCGCCCCTCCAAATCGAGATGACTGCCATGAGCTTCAAGACCACCATCCAGCCGAGTAACCACAGCTTTCCTATTGCAGCCGACGAGACCATTCTCGAAGCAGCGCTAGATCATGGTTACGTCATGCCTTACAGCTGCCGTAATGGTGCGTGCGGTGTGTGCAAAGGGAAAGTGTTGGAAGGCACGGTCGACTATGGTGATGCGCAGGCTTACACCCTGTCGGAAGCGGACAAAGCGGCAGGCCTCGCCTTGTTCTGTTGTGCCAAACCGCTGTCTGATCTGGTCATCGAAAGCCATGAAGTGAGTCGTGCGCAAGACATCCCCGTGAAGATGTTGCCCTGCCGTGTGGAGAAGATGCACAAGGTGGCAGAGGATGTGATGGTCATCACATTGAAGCTGCCAGCAAACGAACGTCTCCAATTCCTTGCGGGTCAGTACATCGAGATCCTGCAAAAAGACGATAAGCCGCGCGCTTTCTCGCTGGCTAATGCACCGCATGACGATGCCGTGCTGGAGCTGCACATCCGCAACATCGCAGGTGGTACGTTCACGCACCATGTGTTCAATACCATGAAGGAGCGCGACATCATGCGCATCAAGGGGCCGCTCGGTAGCTTCTTCCTGCGTGAGGATTCAGACAAACCTATCGTTTTCGTGGCAAGCGGTACGGGCTTCGCACCCGTGAAGGCCATCATCGAGCACGCGATCAAGATCGGTTTCAAGCGTGAGATGCATTTTTACTGGGGCGTGCGCAAAGCATCTGACCTCTACATGCTGGATAAGATACAGGGATGGGAATCCGAACACGGCATCAAGTTCACGCCCGTTGTTTCTGATGAACAGTGGAACGGTCGTACTGGCTTCGTGCATCAAGCCGTGCTAGAAGACTTCAAGGATTTGTCTAAGTATGCGGTGTACGCCTGTGGCGCTCCGGTGGTGGTAGAAGCGGCTCACCGCGATTTCACGACGCAACGCGGCTTACCTAATGATGCGTTCTATTCTGACGCTTTCACTTTCGTACCGAAGACTTAATCAGCACAAGCAAGCTTGTTGGCTTGTTGGTAATACTTGAAAGCTTCGTCTGGTTGGTGCAACTTCTCGGCCAGCTTCGCCAGCGTGGTGTAGGCCTCGTGGCTGGGGCTCACACTGAGGCTAGCATCCAGATAGCTCTGTGCCTTGCCCCACAACTCTTGATGCAAACAAAGTTTTCCTAGGGCGAGCAACAGCCCTGCATCGTCATGATGTGTCTTCAGCCAGCGTTCCGCTTGATCGATCTGCGCCACGACACTGCCTTCCAGACAATCGCCATACAGCGTCACCAACTCGCTGCTCCATTCCTTGTTCAAACTGTCGGTGAGCAAACTGCGCGCAACCGAACATTCTCCCAACTGTTTGAAAGCCTTCGCCGCTTCTACTGCCACCTTGTTGCGATGTTTGAATTCGTTAGGCATCTCTTTCAGTACCGTGCGCAGCATCGCACCGTCTTGCGCGCAGGCTTTGATCTTCTCCAACCATGCTTGCTGGCGCATCTGCGACGACAAGGTCGAGTTGATGGCATTGCGTTTTTCCAATTGGTTCGCCACATCGAGTACCGCGTCCCAATTGCGTGATTGTTGTTGTGCTTTGAGTTCGAGATTGAGCGCGCCGATGTGTTTGCGGATGCCGGAATCGTTCAATTCTTTGAGCGAGCTGAGTGCCGATTGCGGTTGCTTCTGGTCGAGTTGGAATTCCGCTTTCGCCATCAAACGCATGGTCTGCTCGCCCACCGTCTTGCCCTCGGCTTCGCTGAGGTAGGTATCGCGTCGTTCGAATTCTCGTAATTCGTTCGCTGCACGTGCGGCGATGATGGAATTGAGGCCAGAGTTCTCACCCAGTTCCATCGCTTTCACAGCAGCCTTTTCGGCGGCGGCATAACGCCCTTCGAAGAAAGCGACCAGCGCCTCCTGCATCGCGAGACGACCTTTGCTCTGGGCGCGCTCGGCACGGAAGGCGCGCACATATCGCGGCAGTTGGATGGCAGACGAGATGAGTTGCACCAGCAAATGGGCGGCGATGAACAGCGCGATCAGCGCGAACACGAACATCGTGAGTGACATCTCCATGCGATACGGAGGATGCACGAACAGCACATAGCCATCGTTATGCGAAAGCAAGGTCACCGCCACGGCGGCAGCGAACAAGGCCAACAACCAGATCAGGAATCTCATCGAGCGCTCCGCTCATGGGTGGTTCGATAGTTGCGAACCGCTTCCAAACTACCGCTGATATCTGGCACGTTGAGGGTGATATGGGTGGCGGTCAGCTTTTGCAAAGAAGCCAGCGCTTGGGTCGCGTCTTTCGACTTGCTATCGAAGTAGCGGTTGACCCACGCCTGTGCCGAGCTGAGTTCGCGCTGGAAACTCGCTTCATCGTGAGACAGCAAGGCCAGACGCGCAGAGATCAAACGTAGTTTCAGGTTCTCACGCAGGAAGAAGGTCTGGGTCGGCGAGAGCAAGGGCATCTCTGCTTGTTCGGTATTCTCGATGCGTACTAAGCTGCGCAATTCTTGCCACAACTCATGCCAAAAGCGAGTCCATGCGTTGCCAGTCGAGACCTCCGGTTCGGTCGCTACTGTTTC
>PNNY01000002.1 GCA_013824485.1 Sideroxydans sp. | reverse complement strand
CAGTGTCACTATCGATGAAGTATCCCAAGCTACTAAAGATTGGGATGCCATCATCCTTGGCGAGACATTAGGCGCGGTGACCATCACGCACGGATCTGTAGCTGGCAATAAAGTAGGTATTGCCGGAACAAACGTACAGATCATCGGTATCAGTGATGTTGACTTGGGCGGGATACAGGGCGTGAAGCTCGATCTCGACTTCCAAGACTACAGCATCGTCTACAACTAATCGCCAGAGTAGGTCAAACGAAGGGCGGCGCAATGCCGCCCTTTTGCTTTCTAGCGGAAATGCTTCCGTCTTAACTCGCCTCGCGCGCGCGCGTATCTTGCATCCCATCAGACCGATCAATCTTTTGGGAGTTGAAATGTTCAAGTTAGCGACAAGCGCAACCTACCTACATACCGTCAGCGCACATCTACCCGGTGAAGGTGAGCCGCGTGAATTGGAGTTGATCTTCAAGCGTCTCAAAAACTCCGAAGTCGAAGCGTTGGAGAAACGCAAGCTCAGCGACAAAGAGTTTGCGCGAGAAGTGGTTACAGGTTGGGGGGCGAATGCCGTGGGTGATGCAGATGGCAATGCGAAAGCATTCAGCGCAGAGGCGTTTGATGAATTGCTAGACATCGCGCCAGTCCCTAGTCGCATCGTATTGGAGTTCTACTCAAGCCTGAGTGGTGCGCGCTTAAAAAACTTGTAGCCGCCGCCCGTCACTGGGCAATAGGCGGCAAACACGTCCCCAATCCAGAACAGGAAGCGCAGGACGAATCAGATCGCAAAGCATTCGGCTGCTGCGCATCAGATATCGATAGCGAAGATGGATCGCTGAAAGACTTTGAGCTGTGGCCGGAGAATCTAGAAAGCTTCACAGCCTTTAGGCAATGCAACACACAGTGGCGCTGGAAGATCGTCGGAACCAAGTTGATCTATACAGGGTTGGATTACCAAGGCGTGCGAATGGTGTTGTGGGGGTTAAAACTGAAAGATGCAAGGTCGGTGTTTAACGATATCCGGGTGATGGAAGAAGCCGCAATCGAAGCGTACAACCAAGAGGGCTGATCATGTCCGGCAACAACGTAGAATTCGGCATCATCCTTAAAGCCAGCGGCGGCCAAACGGTCGTCGCTGACGCTAAGGCCGCTCAAGATGGTTTGAGTGGCATCAAAAACGAAGCTGACAAAGCCTCGGCCAGCGCTGACAAACTTTCACAAGGTATCAAGACGGTAGGCCAGTATGCGGTGGCGTACCTTGGGGTCACTCAGATCGCCAGCTTTGGCCGTGCCGTGATCGATGCGCAAGTTGCGCAGGATAAGTTCAACGCAACGATGACGGTAGCGACAGGGACGGCCTCTGCCGCCGCTGCCGAATATGAGTACGTTCGCCAGATGTCGAACAAGCTCGGTCTGGAAATAACCTCGACCGCAGATGCCTACGCCAGCTTCATCGCTGCCTCACGTGGCACCTCGCTAGAGGGTGAAAAAGCCCGTGCAGTGTTTGAGTCGGTCAGCAATGTATCGGCTCGCATGAGCCTCACCGTCGAACAGAATCAAGGTGTGTTCCTTGCACTCTCGCAGATGATGAGCAAGGGTGTGGTCTCGGCTGAAGAATTCCGCCAACAACTCGGTGAGCGACTCCCTATCGCTACGACCGCAGGTGCTAAGGCACTGGGCGTGACTACCGCTGAGTTCGTCAACCTGCTCAACTCTGGCAAGTTGATGTCGGAAGACTTCCTGCCTAAGTTTGCCGTCGCACTCAATCAGATGAGCGGTGGCAATGGCCCAGTCGATAGCCTGCAAGCCTCGCTCAATCGCCTGAGCAACTCTTTCACTGCTTTGCGTCAAGAGATCGGTCAGCAGACTCCTATCCAGTTCGTCGTCGATGGCACGGATGCGGTCATCTCAAATACGCGCGCCGTCGCTGCTGCACTCACTGGCGTGACCGTGGCCGCGACCGCTTATGGGTCGTTGCGTCTGGGCACGATGGCTATGGATGCAGTGGCGGGAATGCGTGCCAAGTCGGCTGCGTTGGTGGCGGAGCGCATTGCGATCTTGGAAGTGGCACAAGCAGATATGGCGCAAGCCAACGCAGCGTTGGTTGCCGCCCGTGCCAACAATGCACTGGGCACAGCGCACGCGCAAGTGACGGTGGCCGAGACGGCACATGCCGCTGCCGCAACGCGCTTGGCAGCTGCGCAAACGGCATCAGCCGCCAGCACAGGCATCGCTCGTGGCGCGTTGGCGTTGGTGGGCGGGCCAATCGGGGCGATCACCTTGGCGCTTGGTGCAGGGGCGATGGCTTGGGCGTACTGGGGTAACTCTGCCAAGGATGCGGCTAACCAAGCCGTCGATGCAGTGGCCAAGGCACGCCAGAGCGCGATGGAATTGGGGTTAGCGGAAAAAGAAGTACTCGAAACCAAGCGCAAAGAAGCCATTGCCGAGCGTGATCGCCTGAAAGCGACCGGAGCCAGCACTGCGCAGATCAAGGCGCAAGACGATATCGCATGGGCGATGAAATCCGCCATCGAGACGATTGCCATCCGTGAGCAGAACCAGTCCAAGCAAGCCCAAGGTGACAGTGTCGCATGGTCGAAGATGACGCAGACCAAAGCGCAGCAACGCGAATCTGATATCGCCGACCTGAATGCGGAATACCTGAAGAAAGTAGATGCACAGCGCATGGGCCAAGCTGAGATGTTGAAGGTGGCCGAGGAATACCGTGTCGGCTTGGCCAAGATCAACGGCAAATACAAAGACAAGTCCACGCCTACTGAAAACAAGAATCAAACTGCCGTCGATGGTTTGGAGGGCGATGCATTCAAGAAGCAGATGGAGTCGATGGGTGTATCTGCTGCGCAGATCAAGGTCTACGAGTTGGCTATGAATGGAGCGACGACTGCTCAGATTGCCAGTGCTCAGGCGGCGGCGACTCAGATCGAGAGTATCGATGCCGAAAAGAAATCCCGCGAGGGGCTGCTAAAAGTTGCGGAAGAGCAAGCCAAGCTGGATGAGAAGCTATCTAACGACCGTGCGGGGTTGGAGGCAGTGAAAGCCGAAGTACAACTGGCTGATCCCCGCCTGCAAGGCGATACACGTGTCGAGGCTGAGCGTGCGATCGCAATTGCATCGGAAGAAGCTAAATACCAAATGCAGGTCGAGGCGATGGCACGCGAGAATGAGACCCTGACTGCGCGCGGCCAGATGACCGAGCAGATCGCCATCACGCAAGGCCAGCGCATGGAGGCGCTGACTGAGCAGCATGAGCAGCGCAAATTACTGATCGCACAAAAGTACATGACTGCTAAGCAGCAGTTTGATGCAATGAGTTGGAATCAGCAGGTCGGTATGGTTTCGTCACAGATGGAACGTATGACTCAAGTGGGTGCCACCAAGTCGCGCGCAATGTTCGAACTTAATAAGTTGGCGGCTAAATCGAATGCTGCTGTTAGTGGTGGTCAAGCGATCATGGACGCCTATAAAAATGGTTCCGTATGGGGTGGCCCTGTCGGCGGTGCCGCAATGGCTATCATCGCGACGGCAGAAACTGCCGCCATCCTGTCTCAAATCAACAATGCTCAGTTCGGCGGAGGCGCTTCAACTGCTGCCAGCGTTGGTGCTGCGGGTGGTATCCCCAGCCAAATGCCGAATACGGCATCCCCGGTATCGATGTCGGGCGGAGCCTCATCCCAATCTCAAGCTGCGGCTGTGCCCAACGTGACCATCGAGTTCACCCTACAAGCACTGGAGCCAAATAGCATCACCGATGAGACTCGCCGAAAGATCGCAGATAGCTTTGCGCCCGTTCTCCAGCAAGCATTCAACCGCAATGGCCAAGTAGTACAGGTGATGGTATGACCGACCTAGACCAGCCCATCATCGCTTGGGAAAACCTGCTACAAGGCGCAACCACCAATGTGGTGGCAGGCACAATCAGCGTGGATACGCCGATATCTTGTCTATACGATGGTGATCTATTGCGCCCATGTTATTTCACGCCAAACGGTGCTGGGCAAGTGATCATCGAAATCATTCCAACATCACCTATCAGTTGCGCGATTTTGGGTTCTACGCGCAATGATGCAGCGGGGTTTATTGCTGGGGCTACACAAGTAGTTTTCGAAGCAGAATCCATATGTGGATTTGGTACTTACGCCTACGGAAGTGTTCCTTTTGGTGCATATCGTTTCGGTGGTAACTACACCGAGACAATCACGCACGATCTTACCGGAGCCCCTGCCAGCCGTTTACTTAGATTCATGCCCACCTGCACAACGTTACGCCTGATCTTCTCTGGGGTAGTAGGCGCGCTGGTACTGCCTCAATTATGGGTGGGTAATCCGCTGGCCATGCCTTGGTTGAACTTGAACTATGACCCTTATCAAGAAGTAGTTGGCACGGCAGCATTTGAGGCGGAGTCTGGACGTGAATATTCACGCTTGCGCTATCGCAGGATCGAACTTGACCCATCGTGGGACATGATTGAGCGGGCAGATTGGCCATTGATTGATGACTTCCGAGAAGGTGCGTTAGAGCTGCGTAAACCATTCTGGTTCGCGTGGATGCCCAACACCGAACCCACCAAGGTGTTCTTGGTAAAGCACGTCGCGCAAACTGCACCATTTCCCATTAAGAGCGCAAAACACCGTTCGTTTGCGTTAAAACTGAAAGAGGTAGTGTGATGCGTAACGTGCCCTATCTATTGGCGCGCGAGATCAACCGCATCGACACCCATATTGAGCCTGTGATGTTCGCCGACATCTACCACATGCGAGAAGGAGAAGATTCGCTGTCCACTGAATACCGTCTGCGTGGGTTGGGTGATGTATCGCTCGGTGAGGATGCGAATATCAGCTACAACAACGCCACGAAGTCGTTATTACTGACTGAAGGCACAGCGCGGGCGCTGGATACTTCCGGTGCTTATGTCGGTGGGGTCACGCTGAATTGGCTTGCGCGGATAGTGGGCAGTTTTACCAACGATAAGATTTTGACTTGGACGTGCCAAGCTAGCATATTCGGACAATGTGTTGCGTGGACACCAGACTATAAGGTCGTTCACCATTATTTCAAAAGCAGCCAGATAAGCTACCCACCGCGCACAGATAGCTGGGACTTCACTTTTGTTAATAAAACGACAAAGATGGTGCATAGCCTTTGTGTTGGGCTTGGTAACGCTGCTGGCACACTACCTGCCGTAGTTACCTTCTCAATTATTGATCCTGAAACCGGAACGCCAGTATGTGATCCAGTATCAACTACGCTGGCAGCAGGTGCGGCGCTCTCTAAAATTACCGTCGGCGGTGCGATGGCTGCACATCTTTTTGGCGGACGCACTTATACATTGCGCGTGACGGTTACTCCCGCTGCTGGCTATACATCGCTGCTATTAACCTCTTGGGATAACCCTGACAGAACTTACGGGTGCGTGGTATCTGTGACCGGACTGGATCAGGCTGGTGATGATTGGCTGGTTAAACTTTCACCGACCCAAAACTTGGGTGTGATCGCGCTCGGTGGTGAATATGCCTATTCAGAAACCGGAACAGTAGTGCGCAACCTAGATATGGGGACAGTTCCGGCTATCGATGGTGTTTTCGGCTGGTCATCTAATGTTCCACTCGGTACCGGAATTGTGTTGACCGCGCTTTATGCAACAAATTCATCCGCTGTGGCTTCCGAGTCGACCACTATACCAGCGCATTGGACGCTTATCGATGGACCATATTCAGACGGTATGTCTATTCCGGCATATCAGTTTTTGCGGGCAGTCTTTACGCTCACACCAAACGTAGCCAGAGATTCAAGTCCACAGCTCGCTGATGTGACCGCGATGTATTCCGGTACACCGCTAGTGGTGGGCACGATTTCCGGTGCGGTATCTGATGCCAGTGGCAATCGAAAAGTGTTGGCCATCCGTGCGCTCAACTCGGTGTCTGCATCATCACAATCGCTCGACCCTAAGTTAAAGACCACAATGACGGGCGAAATGACGCTGGAGCTGGCACCTGAGCCTGAAGTGATCTCGCTGGCCGGGATGAAACTGCGCGGGGTGCGCGTGGTAGTGCGTGCTGGTATCAATGGTGTCAACGAGACCATTAAGTTCTACAGCGGAATCATTCGTGACATCGCATATGCTGCTGGCCGATACGTTCTAACCCTGCATGATCCTGTTCAGATCGCCGATACCTCTATACCCAATGTGCGGCATCCAGACTGGGATGCGGTGACGACCTATAACCTCGGTGAGTTAGTCGTTTTTGGTGATAAGGCTTATCGCAGCTTCACCGCTAACCCCAACCTGAACCATGCGGTGACCGATGCCGCTTGGTGGGCTGCATACCCATCCGTTTGGATTCCGATGACGTATCTGGCTGGTACGCACCTTGCAGATATCGCGCTGGATCTATTGACCAACCGTATCAATCTTGCCGACCGCTACATCGATGCGAACAGCATCGATATTCTTAAATCTGCTCGCCCGACGCGCACCATTCTGGCAGACCGCACATTCGACCAGCCTGCGAAGGCGCGCGAGCTACTGGATGAGCTTGCCTTGCTGTTGGAGGCGCAGTGGGTGATGCGCGAAGGACGCTTGGCGCTGCTGGCCGATCCAGACCCTGCGGGTACCTATGTAGATACGCTCACCAAGCACGACATCAAAGAAGGTGTCGAATGGCGGCGCGGCTTTGCTGATCTGAAGAACGAAGTGCTGGTGCTGTCTGGTTACTCCTTGAGCGGAAGCAGTGAGCAATACAACCGTGGGCAAGCCATCGTTGATGAGCAAAGTGTGCAGGATTACCGCATCACATCGATTCAAGAGATCAAAGATCGCTTCGGCTTGGCCGAGGCTGAGTTGGCTGATATCGGTGCGAACTATGTGGCCAAGTGGAAGGATGGCCGGCGTTTGATCCGCTGCGACGCATGGTTCGGCAAGCTCGCCATCGAGGCGGGTGATGTAGTGAGATTGATCTCTGGACAGCTCCCAGCATCAGAACCGCAAGACTTGAAATGTATGGTGGTGCAGTCGTCTCTCGACTGGTCTGCCATGTCGAACAAAATCACTTTAATGGAGGTTTAAATGGGAACAAAAACACCTGTGCTTGGGTTGGACTTACCAGCAGATGGCGAGCTTAATTGGGCTGAACAGATTCGCCAAAATTTTAGCAAATTGGATAACCCAGTAAAACTAGATCTAGCTGTTGCAGCTACGATTGCAGGGGTTGCATCCAATGCGGCAGCAGCAGCGTTAAGTGAGACGGCAGCTGGAGCGAGCGAAGTGGCGGCAGCGTTAAGCGAAACGGCAGCTGGAGCAAGCGAAGTGGCAGCGGATGTGAGTGCGACAGCTTCGGACGCGGCGCGTGCAGCCTCCGTAGCAGCAAAGACCGCATCAGAAGCTGCACGTGACGCTGCAATCATTCAAGCGGGTGTGTATGTCGATGAACCAACGGGTCGTGCTGCCGTTGCTGATGGTGTTGCGTTCAAAGTGCAAGGCACTGGTAATGTTGCTGCGTATGAATATCGTCGGGTGAATGCTGGCACCGTGTCAACACTGATCGCGACATATCCAAGTTCGGCGGCGTTATCGTTCATTAAAAAGGTAATTGACGATCCTGTGTTTGTTGTTACAGACGACGCATTTAATAAAGTTATAGAGGTTAAAAAAACGGGGGCAGTGCAGACATCAATGGTAGACATTGAAGGTCAATTCGGTGTTTCACAAACAGGTGAAATGCAATCCAGCACGCACAAAATTGGTAATTTCGCAGGTGACAATTACCTATGGGCCGTTGCGGACGAGGCTGGAAATGTGATTCTTGCCGTGGATTATGAGGGGAGATTGGTGGCAAATTTCGGTTTGATAAATCTGCCGAATTCATCGCCATCACCATCTATAAGTACGGGCACAAGGAAATACGACTATTCGCTCAATCAGATATTTGGGTATGGGCAATCGTTATCGGTAGGTCAGGCAGTGCCTGCTATAAGTACCACACAATCCCATGATAGCTTGATGTTCACAAAGGGGATGAGACCTCAGTACGACTATGCGAGTTTAACTCCGGCCGACTGGTATGCAAGTCTTGTTCCTGCCGTTGAGTCAGATGCACCCGTTCCATCCGGACACAACGGGACATTGGGCGAAACACCGTCGGTTGGCACCGTGGATATGATTAAGAATCGCATATTGGATGAGGATGGGAAAGCTTATACAGACCACCAATATAGGTTATTAATTTCTACCCCAGGATGGGGTGCTACTACCGTCCAGCAATTATCAAAAGGCGGTGCACATTTCACTAGAATGTTAGATCAAGCTACATACGGACACAGTCTAGCGATTGCATCCGGCCAGACGCACGCTGTGCAAGCCGTCACATGGACGCAAGGGGAAAGTGACTACCTATCGGGAACGAGCGAGTTTGTTTACAAGACACGCTTAGACCAACTTATCACCGATATAAATTCCGACATCAAAGCAATTACTGGGCAATCTAAAGATATACAAGTAATAAGCTACCAGACTGCATCGCATATTTATTATGGTGGCGGTCTTGTCCGGCCCAGTGTTGCTTTGGCACAACTTTTAACCAGCGAAACAAACCCCCTCTTTCATATAGCCTGTGCAATGTATGTATTCGACTATTGGGCGGGCGGTCATTTGCTTGCAAAAAGCTCTAGATGGTTGGGTGCGTACTATGGTCTGGCTTACAAGCGCATTGTGATAAACGAGGAAAATTGGAAACCGCTAAAACCAATAGGATCAGTGCGCCAAGGTAATCTGCTTGAGGTTGAGTTCAATGTTCCAAGCGGAAAATTGGTATGGGATACATCACAGGTAGGCCTAGTAACAAACTACGGATTTATTTTAGTTGATTCTGCCGGAGCAGCGTTGCCTATCACTTACGTGGAGATAGTGGATTCGACGCGCGTACGGATAACGGCTCAGGCTGATATACCTGCGGGCGCATTGCTTCGATATGGATGGGCCGGGGATAGTATTGTTGGAAAAGGTAATTTGAGAGATGAGCAGGGAAACACGATCACATTTGATTGCGGTGGAGAAATAAAGAGAATGGACAACTGGTGCCTGATATTTGAGTTGGGGGTGTGATATGACTTTCGTTACTACAATTAAAAATGTTGATTTTGCTAACGTGAAAGTGGGAACACTGGGTCTATTCACAACAATATCATCAGGTCTAAATTCTCTTTATGACTTGAGACTTTCATCCGTATGCACGTCGAATATGGCCACACGCTTGTCTGATGGGGCAGTTATAGGCGGCCCTATATTTACGGGGAACCATGCCGTTGTGGGCTTAAATAATAAGATTGCATTCGGGTCATCACCGAGCACACCTTCTCGCACTGTTGCCGCAGTCATTCTGTGTGGGCGTACTACAGGGGTATCATTTCCGGTTGGGTGTTTCCAAGGCAGTCCAACATCAAGCGGTGGGGAATATATTGAGTTTACAGCGGGGGGGGCTAGATATGTTGGCACAGTATTCGTGCCTGGGACTAACACCTACGCATCAAATGTAGCAACCCCAATCATTACCCTAGGCTTAAATAACTATGAAATGCTTGTATATAGAACTACCGAACAGGTCAAGGCGCAGCTAACGCATCCAAGAACTGGCGTTACTGTGCAGTCTCTAACAGGCAACTCATTCCGCCTTCCCAATCCAGCAAAATTTTCAACACCCATATCATTAAATAGTTCTGTATATGAGGACGGTATTGTTTTATTCGCACATTGGGATAGGGTACTTTCGGATGGTGAAATAAATACGTTCTATCTTGAAATGAAAAACTTGCTTCCAAATAACAGCATATAAACGGGGGACATATGGGACTACATTTAATATCGACTGGCGATGATTTCTCGGCTATTTCTTTTGGCAAGCTTGGATTAAACACAACTATCAAAGGTGGGCTTACTCATCTTTTTACTATGATGGGAGATGCTGCATTCGCAATAAATAACTTAGCAAATTCAGCCATGCCTGCTGTTTTGCATGGCACGCCGACATTTACAGATGGATATATGGAAACAACCTCTGCCAATTATCTTGATTTTGGTGTGCACCCAACGGGGGACAGAACGATAGCTATTGTTTTTAGACCAAAGACTGCACTAAATGGATTCGCTGGTAACGCCCCTATTTCATGTTTTAGTACGACACCATACGCCGGAGAATACTTTTCGCAAATTACATCTGGATACGTTGGATTTGAGTCATTTAACCTTAGCGTCTTAACCGACCCTAAATATCCGAGGATCGTTACAGACCTTGATAGGTTCGATATGTATGTGATGACAAACAAGAATGCACTCGAAACGAAATTGTACCGTCCTCGAACTGCATCCGTGTCTTCAAAAATGCATAGCCTAAGCTTAGAGTTCACCAGTTCAATAAACTATCGAACATCAATTGCATCATCAGCATCAGTGCAGGATGTTGCTGTGTTTGCGTACTGGAACCGCGTCCTATCGTCGGACGAGATAAACACTTTTTATGCCGAAGCAAGTTCGTATTTAAGTTCCCGAGCTATACCAATTTAAGAATAAAGAGGTAGAAATAGTTATCCCGGGATGAGTGGATAGAGATCGTTTGAAATAAAAGACGGTGCGACCGTTAAAGTGCTAGAACACTCTAACGGCCACCTCCCGCAGATGTTGCCTGCGTTTAGCCAAAGCACCGTACTGCTCGCGAGCAGCGTGCCGAGGCTACCACGTGAGGCAGGGATTGATGGAAACAGTTAGATGCGGTAAGTGCACCAAATTATTGGCAAAAGCCGACTATGTGCAGATAGAGATAAAGTGTCCGCGCTGCGGAACATTGAACCTGAAGGTCAAGAACCTCGAACCAGAACGCCAAGGAGCGTCTATCCGAAAGGAAGCGCACCATGACCAGAAAGACCACGCTCTTTAACAATCAGGAACACGCACCGATCATCCCTTGGGTGGGCGGAAAACGCAGGCTGGCCAAGCACATCATTCCGATGTTCCCAGCGCATACCTGCTACGTCGAACCCTTCTGCGGTGCAGCGGCGTTGTACTTCCTGAAGCCGCAGGCTAAAGTGGAAGTGCTGAACGATGTGAACGGTGAGCTGGTGAATCTCTACCGGGTAGTGAAGCACCACATGGATGAATTCATGCGACAGTTCCGTTGGGCGCTGACCAGCCGCCAGATGTACAAGTGGTTGCAGGTTACGCCTGAAGAAACGCTTACCGACGTGCAGCGCGCAGCGCGCTTCTTCTACCTGCAAAAGAACAGCTTCGGTGGCAAGGTTAGCGGTCAGACCTTCGGCACGGCAACCACCAGTGGCCCGCGCCTCAACCTGCTACGGTTGGAAGAAGACATCAGCCAAGCTCACCTGCGCCTATCTCAGACCTTCATCGAGCATCTTGATTGGGAAGCCTGTATCGCCAAGTATGACCGTCCCCACACCCTGTTCTACTGCGACCCGCCCTACTGGCAGACAGAGGGATATGGCGTAGAGTTCGGCATCGATCAGTACGACCGCATGGCCGAGCTGGCCAGAACGATCAAGGGCAAGATGGTGATCAGCGTGAACGACATCCCAGCGATGCGGAAAGCCTTCGCTGGGTTGCCAATGGAGAGCCTCCCGATCAGCTACACGGTGGGTGGTGGCAAGGGGAGTAAAGCGGCTGAGTTGGTGATACGAAACTGGTAGGTGGCAGGAGGGGGTTAGATAGCCTGTTAAAATCGCCCCCGATTTGCTACTTTTAACGCGACGCGGCAGCTTAAGCAGTGCCAAATGCACCGCAAATCAGTGCCAAATGCGTCGCGCGCTTACACTCGATAAAAACAAAAGACTTAAGTTTTTACACTTAAGTCTTTGTTTTTTGGTGGGCCCTCCCGGACTTGAACCGGGGACCAAAGGATTATGAGTCCTCTGCTCTAACCAACTGAGCTAAAGGCCCGTAAGGCTTAGCTCTCGCCGTCGAGGAAGCTCTTGAGCTTCTCTGAGCGCGAAGGGTGACGCAGTTTGCGCAGTGCCTTGGCTTCGATCTGGCGGATACGTTCGCGTGTGACGTCGAATTGTTTGCCGACTTCTTCCAGCGTGTGGTCGGTGTTCATTTCGATGCCGAAACGCATGCGCAGCACTTTGGCTTCGCGTGCGGTGAGCGAATCCAAGATGTCTTTGGTGACGTTGCGCAAGCTGTCGTAAACAGCCGCTTCGATCGGTGCGAGTGAGTTGCCGTCTTCGATGAAGTCGCCCAAGTGGGAGTCGTCGTCGTCACCCACGGGTGTTTCCATGGAGATGGGCTCTTTCGCGATCTTGAGGATCTTACGGATCTTGTCTTCCGGCATCTCCATCTTGACAGCCAAGGTGGCGGCATCTGCATCCAATCCGGTCTCTTGCAAGATCTGGCGCGAGATACGATTCATCTTGTTGATGGTCTCGATCATGTGCACTGGGATACGGATGGTGCGCGCTTGGTCGGCGATGGAGCGTGTGATGGCCTGACGGATCCACCATGTCGCGTACGTCGAGAATTTGTAACCGCGACGGTATTCGAATTTATCCACGGCCTTCATCAAGCCGATGTTGCCTTCTTGGATGAGGTCGAGGAACTGCAAACCACGGTTGGTGTATTTCTTGGCGATAGAGATGACGAGACGCAAGTTGGCCTCGATCATGTCGCGCTTCGCACGGCGGGCTTTCGCTTCGCCGTTGGTCATTTGTTTGTTGATGTCTTTCAGATCGAGGATGGGGATGCCCACGCGTTGTTGTAGGGCGAACATCTTCTTCTGTTGATCGACGATGGCATGTTGATGGCGCACCAAGAAGTCGCTGTATGGCTTCTTAGCGGCGATCTCATACTTGACCCAATTCAAGTTCTGCTCGTTCTGCGGGAACACTTTGATGAAGTGTGGGCGCGGCATGTGCGATTTGGTGACGCACAGATCTTGGATAGTACGTTCGCAGCTACGCACTTCTTCTACGAGGCCGCGCATGGTGTCGCACAGGGCATCCACTTGCTTAGCAGCGAAGCGGAATTGCATCAACTCGGTAGAGATCTGTTCTTGCAGTTTGTCGTATTGCTTGCTGCGGTAGCCGTGCTTTTCGTAGGCTTTGCCCAGCTTGGCGAACAGGTCGCCGATGAGATCGAAGCGTACCAGCGCGTCTTCTTTCAGTTGCGCCAAGTTTGCAGCAGCAGCGGCAGCGGTGGCTTCTTCGTCTTCTTCTTCGTCAGCCACTTCGACTTCTGGCTCTTCTGCGTCTTCGTCTTCGTCGTCATCACCGATCTGCGCTTCGTCTTCGCTATCTACGAAACCGTCGATCACTTCGTCGATCTTGATCTGGTCGGTGCGCACCTTGTCGGCCAACATCAAGATCTCAGCGATGGTGGCTGGGCAGGCGGAGATCGCCATGATCATGTGCTTCAAGCCGTCTTCGATACGCTTGGCGATCTCGATCTCGTCCTGACGAGTGAGCAGGTTGACCACGCCCATCTCGCGCATGTACATACGCACTGGGTCAGTGGTGCGGCCAAATTCGGATTCGACGGTGGAGATAGCGGCTTCGGCTTCTTCGGCTGCGTCGTCATCCGCTGCGGCGGGTGCTGTCTCGTTCAAGCCCAAACCATCGGACTCAGGTGCAACGTCACATACGGTGATGCCCATGCCATTGATCATGCTGACGACGCCTTCGACTTGCTCGACTTCGAGCATCTCTGGCAAATGGTCGTTGATCTCGGCGTAAGTCAGGTAGCCGCGCTCTTTACCTAGCAGCAGCAGTTCCTTCAGGCGCGTGCGGCGCGCTTCGATGTCTTGTGCGGGATCGGCTGTACCAACGGCCGCAGCTGCATCAGCTTTCTCTTTGGCTTTTTCTTTTGCGGTCTGTTTGACGACTGGTTTCACCACTGCTTTGGCGGGAGCGGGTGCGACCTTCACTGGCGCTTCGACGGCGGCAACGACTTTGGTCGTTTTTGCTGCTGGTGTCGCTTTAGCGGCAGGTGCTTTGGCTTTGCTTGTTTTGGTTGCCGCTACGGCTGGTTTTGCTGGAGCGGTTTTTTTGGTTTGTTTCGGAGTCGCCATTTTATGGATTTCCAAAGTTGATTCGTATTTGCATCAAGCGACCAAAAAAGAAAGGCCGCCGAAAAGGGTCGCGGATTATACCCGATTCCTAAAATCTTTCCGAGGGTTAGCTACTTTTTGCGGAGTTGGAGCAACTGCAAATAACGTGCCTGCTCGTCTTTATTCAAGCTGGAAAGACCGCCTTTCGCATTCAACGCATCAAACTCAGCGTCGATCACTGCTCTGCGCAGCCCTTGTAAGGTGTCGGCGAATTCTGCGGCCACATCGAAGTCTTCACCCCACTGCATCACATCTGCTTGAGCGGCCTCAAACACTTGCTTGTGCATAGTGTCTTGGAAGTGCTGGATCATGGCTGCGGCGCTAAGTTCGTCCGCCGATTCGTTCAGCCAATCCACTAGCGCATGGATGGCCGCCCCTTCCGCGCCCTCGCCTTGCCAGTCTTTCGGCAACTCGCGCGCCAGTTCTGGCTTCATCACGAGGCAACGCAACAAGGTACGCATGCCAGAAGGGGCGGCGCGCTTGGCTTTGGGTGGCGTAGCAGGACCACGATGCGGCGCGGCCACTGGCTTGATGGACCACAGCGCTTCCAACTCGGCTTGCGTCACCCCCGCCAGCGCGGCGATCTCTTTGCGCAACAACAAGGCCGTGGTCGGTGCTGTGATAGCGGTGAGCAGCGGTTGCGCGTTCTTGAGCAATGCACTCTTGCCTTCCTGTGTGCGTAGATCGACTTCCGCGGTCAGTTCGCGCAACAGGTAGCCCGAAAGCGGCAGCGAGTTCTCGACTTCATGCTCGAACGCATCGCGGCCATATTCGCGGATGTAGGTGTCGGGGTCATGCTCTTCTGGCAGGAACAAGAAGCCGATGCGTTTACCGTCTTGAAGTTGCGGCAATGCGTTCTCCAACGCGCGCCACGCGGCTTTTTGGCCGGGCTTGTCACCATCGAAACAGAACACGATCTGTTCACATAGACGCAGCAGCTTTTGCACATGGAACGGTGTGGTCGCTGTACCCAAGGTGGCGACGGCATACTCGACGCCGTTCTGCGCCAAGGCCACTACATCCATGTACCCTTCGACCACGATGACGCGCTGCTGCGCGCGGATGGCTTTCTGCGCTTGATACAGGCCGTAGAGTTCGTGACCTTTTTCGAACAAAGTAGTCTCGGGCGAGTTGAGATATTTGGGTTCGCCTTTGTCTAGCACCCGTCCACCGAAGCCGATGATCTGGCCCTTCACGTTGACGATAGGGAACATGATGCGATCACGGAAACGGTCGTAACGTTTGCCGCCCTCACCTTCGATCACCAGCCCCGTCTCGACGAGACTGGCATCTTGGTAATTCGACACCGCAGCGCGCAGGTTCTGCCAATCGTCGGGCGAATAGCCGATGCCGAAACGCGCAGCGACTTCACCGCTCAAGCCACGCTTCTTCAGGTATTCGATAGCACGCGGCGTGACTTTGAGTTGATCGCGGTAGTAACGCGTGGCAGATTGCATTAGATCGTAAAGATCCGGCGCGACTTTGACTTGCGTGATGTTAGAGGCTTCTTGCGGCACGGCGAGACCGATACCTTTGGCGAGGTCTTCGATGGCTTCGACGAAGCCCATGCCGGTGTGCTCCATGACGAAGCCGATGGCGGTGCCATGCGCGCCACACCCGAAGCAGTGATAGAACTGTTTGGATTGGCTGACAGTGAACGACGGGGATTTTTCAGTGTGGAACGGGCAGCAGGCGACGAAGTTGGTGCCGGCTTTTTTGAGCGGGACGTAACGATCAATGACATCGACGATGTCGAGGCGATTGAGCAGATCCTGAATGAAACTTTTTGGAATCACCCCGCCCTCCCGCTTTCGATTGAAACTTCGGAAATATAACCAACCGTTCATCCCGAGTAGGCCGAAGGCCATATCGAGGGAAGCCACTTCGACACGCTCAGAACAGGCTTCGATACGGGGCTACGCCCCTACTCAGCCCGAACGGGTGTTAAAACTATTTTGTCAGCTGAGCTTTAATGAGGCCTGACACCTTGCCCATGTCAGCGCGGCCAGCAAGCTTGGCTTTCACCACGCCCATCACTTTGCCCATGTCTTGCGGGCCTGCTGCGCCAGTGGAAGCAATCGCCTCTGCGATGGCGGAGACGATCTCGGCTTCGCTCAATTGCTGCGGCATGTAGGTCTGCAAGATGGAGACTTCGAATTCTTCGACATCGACCAAGTCTTGGCGATTGGCTGTCTTGTATTGGCTGATGGAGTCGCGGCGTTGCTTCAACATCTTTTCGATGATGCTCACCACGTCGGCATCGGTCAGTTCGATGCGTTCATCGACTTCGCGCTGCTTCATCGCGGCCAACAAAAGACGAATTGCGCCGAGGCGTGCCGTTTCTTTGGCGCGCATCGCATTTTTCATATCGTCGGAAATCTGCTGTTTCAGGCTCATGCTTACTCCTCACCACAAAAGCAAACGCCGCAATCACTGAGGATTGCGGCGTTGCTCAAGATACTAGATTAGTAGAGCTTTGGTGGCAGTGTTTGGCTGCGCAGACGCTTGTAGTGACGCTTAACAGCAGCAGCCAGCTTGCGCTTGCGCTCTGCAGTTGGCTTCTCGTAGAACTCACGAGCGCGCAACTCGGTCAACAGACCAGTCTTTTCTACGGAACGCTTGAAGCGACGCATTGCTACTTCGAACGGCTCATTCTCTTTTACACGTACGGTTGTCATGAACAAACTACCTTCTACCAAAAATTTGAGGGCGCGATTCTACAAAACAACGCCCCAATACACAACCGCTATTTACTGAACCGTGATTCGGCCGAATTTGCGCTTGCCCACTTGTGCCACAACGACCGCTCCCGCCTTGATCTGTAAGGCTTTATCGCTGATCTTCTCGCCATCCAGCTTGACCGCACCCGAATCGATCATACGCATGGCCTCGGAGGTACTTGCCACCAATCCAGCTTGTTTGAGCAGATTACCGATGCCGATCTGACCATCCGTGCTAGCCAAAGTCACCTCGGGCATGTCGTCTGGTAGCACGCCTTTTTGGAAGCGGGCTTCGAATTCAGCCAGCACATCGACGGCGGCTTGTTTGCTATGGAAGCGGGCAACGATCTCTTGGCCGAGCAGGACTTTGATGTCGCGCGGGTTACGCCCGCCAGTCACGTCTTGTTTCCACTTAGCGATGGTCGCCAAGCTTTCAAAGGAAAGTAGTTCAAGGTAGCGCCACATGAGGTCGTCGGACACGGACATCAATTTGCCGAACATCTCGGTCGGAGTATCGGTGACGCCGATGTAGTTGCCCAAGGATTTGGACATCTTGTTCACGCCATCCAGACCTTCCAACAACGGCATGGTGAGCACGCACTGCGGTGCTTGGCCGTGATGTTTTTGCAGCTCACGCCCCATCAATAGGTTGAATTTCTGGTCGGTACCACCCAACTCGATATCCGCCTTGAGCGCGACGGAGTCGTAACCCTGTACCAGCGGATAGACGAATTCGTGGATGGCGATGGGCTGGCTGTTCTTGTAACGCTTGGAGAAGTCGTCGCGCTCCAGCATCTGCGCCACGGTGTGGGTGGCAGCGAGGCGGATGAGGTCGACGGCGCTGAACTTGTCCATCCAAGTGGAGTTGAACACGACTTCGGTCTTGTTCGGGTCGAGCACCTTGAATACTTGTTCTTTATAGCTCTGCGCATTGGCGAGCACCTGCTCACGCGTCAAGGGTGGGCGTGTGGCGTTCTTGCCAGTGGGGTCGCCGATCATGCCGGTGAAGTCGCCGATAAGGAACAGGGCGTGGTGACCCAAGTCCTGCAACTGGCGCATCTTATTCAAAAGGACGGTGTGGCCTAGGTGCAGGTCCGGCGCGGTAGGGTCGAAGCCTGCCTTAATACGCAAGGGGCGCCCCTGCTCCAATTTCTTGATGAGTTCAGCCTCGATGAGGAGCTCTTCTGAGCCGCGCTTGATGACTTCTAAGGTTTCTTGTTGATTCATAATGATTTTTATCAATCAAAACCGCTTGTCGGTCAGCGCCAATCGACCGAACGGGTTTTGAGGGGGTGTCGCTTTCTGTTAAAGTCCGCTCCCGATTCAGTGATGCAACCAGTCTGCCGATATCCAGCTGACAGAAGCTCACGAGTTAACCGCCTAGGGAGGCGCGAATGTTACAACAAAACTCTTTATTGAACGCACACAAGTTGAAGCTACGCTGGTTCGTCACCTTGTCCACTCTGCCCTTGCTGGGCGTGGTCACCGCGTTCGGCATCATGCCTCAGTCTGACGTTCTGACTGGGCCACAAAAGACCATCGTTCAAGAGATCGCACTCCCAACCGCTGCACAAGCTGCCCCCTCCACGACGACTTTCTGGCGCAATGAGCGCGTTCAACGTGGCGACACCGTGGTCGAACTGTTGCGCCGCCTTAACGTGGAAGACGAAGCCGCCAGCGAATATCTGCGTCAATACAATCCTGCCGCTTCGTTCCGCCAATTGAGCGTAGGCAAGGAAGTGCAAGCCGAGACAAACGCAGAAGGCGCTTTGCTGGCACTGCGCTATCTGGATAACGAGAGCAATCAAGTCATCATTGCCAAGAGTGGCGACAGCTTCACGGTCGATGTGAAACCGGCTTTGGTAGAACAGCGCACCTTTGTACGTACCGGCGAGATCCAAAGCAGCTTGTTCGCAGCAACTGATGAAGCTGGTTTGCCTGATCCCGCTGCCAACCAATTGGCTGAGATATTCGGTGGCGATATCGACTTCCACCGCGATCTGCGCAAGGGCGACAAATTCAGTGTGATCTATGAGATGACGTACATCAACGGCGAAGCTGCACGTACTGGCCGCATCTTGGCTGCCGAGTTCGTCAATCAAGGGCGCACTTACCGTGCCGTGTATTTCCAAACCACCAATTTCTCGGGCGACTACTACTCTCCTGACGGCAAGAGCATGCGCAAAGCTTTCTTGCGCTCACCTATCGAGTTCTCTCGTGTGAGTTCTGGTTTCACCAACTCACGCTTCCACCCCGTATTGAACAAGTGGCGCGCGCATAAAGGCGTGGACTACGCGTCGCCGATCGGCACAAAAGTGAAAGTGACGGCTGATGGCGTGGTTGAGTTCGTTGGTAAAAAAGGCGGTTACGGTAATGTCGTGATGATCAATCACCAAGGCCGTTACGAAACCGTATATGGCCACCTGTCCCGCTTCGGCAACATTCACAAAGGCCAACGTGTGAGCCAAGGTGAAGTCATCGGTTATGTTGGCATGACGGGTATGACTAGCGGCCCCCACCTGCACTATGAGTTCAAACAAGCGGGCGTACATCGCGACCCATTGAAAGTCGCTTTGCCTGATGGCAAGCCAGTGAACGAAGCGCAGAAGATGGTGTTCGTTGAATCCACACGCGACCTTCACACTCGCCTGTCTCTCCTTCGCAACACTCGCATCGCAAAACTCGATTAAGTTGCGTTGAGCACCGCACCCGACCTCTACATCGGCATCATGTCCGGCACCAGCCTGGACGGTGTCGATGCCGCACTGGTCGATCTATCGCAAGCTGAACCCCGCCTCGTCGCCAGCCAATATCAGCCTTATCCGCAACCGTTGAAGGATGCAGTGCTGGCGCTGCACCAACCCACACACAACGAGCTACATCAGGCGCAACTCATCGCCAATCAACTCGCGCGTGAGTATGCCGATGCGACGCAGCGTCTTCTGAAAAAAGCTGGCGTAGGTGCAACGCTAATCCAAGCCATCGGCTGCCATGGTCAGACTATCCGCCATCGCCCCGAACACGGCTATACGATCCAACTGAACAACGCCGCTCTGCTCGCCGAACTGACTGGCATCCATGTGGTGAGCGACTTCCGCTCGCGCGACATCGCAGCAGGTGGTCAAGGCGCACCACTGGTGCCCGCCTTTCACGACAAGGTGCTGCGTCATCCCAACATCCATCGCGTCATCCTTAACATCGGCGGCATCGCCAACGTGACTGACTTGCCCATCGGCAAACCAACGATTGGCTTCGACACCGGCCCCGGCAATCTACTGATGGATGCATGGATCGCCAAACATCTAGGTAAATCCTACGACAAAGATGGCGCTTGGGCGGCCACGGGGAACGTCATCCCTGAGTTACTACAAAGCCTACTGGATGAAGCTTTCTTCAGCACCAAGCCACCGAAAAGCACGGGGCGCGATCTATTCAACATGGATTGGCTGGCACACAGCTTAAGCGGGAATGAGAAACCAGAAGATGTTCAGGCGACGTTGCTTGCCCTGACCGGCGACAGCATCGCAGGTGCTGTAAACCGCTTCTGTGCGAACGCCAAAGAAGTCTATGTGTGCGGTGGTGGCGCCCACAACAGCAGCCTCATGTCGCATCTGCAACACGCCCTACCGCAATGCACGATCAAGAAGTCGGACTCCGTC
Organism: Sideroxydans sp.; assembly: GCA_013824485.1. Classification (GTDB taxonomy): domain Bacteria; phylum Pseudomonadota; class Gammaproteobacteria; order Burkholderiales; family Gallionellaceae; genus Sideroxyarcus. Next base: position 36,666 of record PNNY01000002.1, on the reverse strand, counting down.
GGTATCGATGCAGACTGGATGGAAGCGATAGCCTTTGCGTGGCTGGCGCAGCAAACCATGCTTCTGCACCCCAGCAATCTACCCGCTGTCACTGGCGCCAAACATCCCGTCGTATTGGGCGCAATTTATCCCGCTTAAATAAAAACGGGGCGCTTGCGCGCCCCGCTCATTGTGCAACTTCTTATTCGATCACGCTGAGAACGAAGAACCGCAACCGCAGGTGGTCGTTGCATTCGGGTTCTTGATGACGAACTGCGAACCTTCCAAACCTTCTGTGTAATCGATCTCTGCGCCCACCAGATACTGAAAGCTCATTGGATCGATCAACAACTGCACGCCGTTCTTGCTCATCACGGTGTCGTCTTCGTTAGCCACTTCGTCGAAGGTGAAGCCATATTGGAAGCCAGAGCATCCGCCACCGCTGACGAACACGCGCAACTTCAGGTCGGCATTGCCTTCCTCTTCGATCAGTTGCTTCACTTTATTGGCCGCGTTGTCGGTGAACAACAGAGGATCTTGCATTTCAGTCACAGCATTCATGATTTTCTCCTTACTAACTATTTCGATTCGGTACCGCTCAATTTGAGCGACACTACTTTTTCTGACGATTCATTGATGTGAACCAACTTACCTTCCACGATCGCGCCCAACTGTATCTCTAGGGTCTTGTACTTCACATCCCCTGTGACCTTGGCTTTGCTCTGCAGTTCCAGATATTCCGCAGCGAAGATAGGGCCAGTGACAATGCCATTGACGACGAGGTGTGTCACACGGATCTCGCCATCCACGCGCGCGTGCTCGCTCAAGACCAGTGTACTCGCTTTGGAAGTGTCCGCGATCACATTGCCACTGATCTCGCCATCGACACGAAGTCCACCCGTGAAACTGACATCGCCTTTGACCTTGGTGCCTAGACCGATCAAAGAGTCGATACGATTCTGCGGTTTGCTGTGTTTACTGAACATCGGACATCTCCGTTATGAAAGCAAGACCGTCTGTTTGACTTTGGGCTCTTGCATGCCCTTCTCGAACACCCTGATCTCTACGCTATCGATATGCAACTCGGCAGGCAATTTGAATACACGATCGACGCGTTGATAGTATTTGAAGTTCAAGTGATGTGCCGCCACTTCTGTCGCTGTCTTCTGCGGGAATTGTAACACCACTTTTTGGCCGTCCTGCTCTCCGTTAACCACTATCTGCAGGTCACCATCGAACACGCCACCTCGCCGCTGCACCCCTTGAACCAGCAACATCCTGCAATGGTATTCACCTGGTAGGCTACCCGCCTCCAACTTCAGGCTATGGATGGACAGATCGGCATCACGCCCACTGGTAAGAGGGAGATTCTGAAAGAAAGTAAGGTCTTCTTTCAGCCGCAGATTCTCCTCATTCAGCGCCTTGAATTGCTCCTGCACTTCATCAGCAGAGGCTTGTTGCATCTGAGTTTGGCGCTCCCCCACGGCAAGCAGGCTGGCTTGGTTCGCATTCTCCGCCTCCAGTGTCGCGACACGATCACGCAACGCAGCAATCTCCTGCTCTGCCTTGCCTCGATGGAATCCCGCCAACTCCATACCGGCATCGTAAGACCACCAGATCAGAAAACCCGCCAAGAAGAAGAAAGGCAGCGTGATCGCCCAACGCACATACCAAGGCACGTGCGGACGCACCGACAGTCGCGGTGCGGAGATGCTGAACCGACGCTTTAGGTTGCGAATCATGCTTTACGGCAACAAAGGAATCATGCCGATACCTGCCGCTTCGGGCAGTCCAAACATGATGTTCATATTTTGCACTGCCTGACCTGCTGCACCTTTGACCAGATTGTCGATGACCGACAACACGACCACAGTGTCGCCGCCTTGTGGTCTGTGAACAGCGATGCGGCAGATGTTGGAGCCACGCACGGAACGCGTCTCCGGCATCCCTCCCGCTGGCAACACATCGACGAACGCTTCCTTGGCATAGCGCTGTTCGTACAAAGCTTGCAGATCCACATCCTTTTTCAAGCGACCGTACAGCGTGGCGTGGATGCCACGAATCAGTGGCGTTAGGTGAGGCACAAAGGTCAGACCAACGGGATGACCCGACACATTCGCCAAGCCTTGCTTGATCTCGGGCAGATGTCTGTGACCGGCGACGCCGTATGCCTTGAAATTGTCCGACGCTTCGGAGAACAGGGAATGCACCTCGGCCTTGCGCCCAGCACCAGACACGCCCGATTTGGAATCGGCGATCAATGAACCTTCTTCGATGACACCCGCTTCCAGCAAGGGAATGAAGCCGAGCTGAACTGCTGTTGGATAACAACCTGGGTTCGCTACCAGACGTGCGTTTTTGATCTGTGCGCGATTCACCTCGGGCAAGCCATATATCGCTTCTGCCACTAGGTCTGGGCAGGCATGCGTCATGCCGTACCACTTTTCCCACTCAGGGATGTCTTTGATACGGAAATCTGCAGCAAGGTCGATGACCTTTACACCCGCGTCTAGCAAGGCGCGCGTCTGCTGCATCGCGATGCCGTTGGGCGTAGCGAAGAAAACCACATCACACTTATCTAAGCCCGCTTCGTCAGGATGCGAGAAGTTCAGATCGACGTGGCCACGCAGGCTGGGGAACATCTGGCTGACGGGCATACCAGCATCGGCACGCGAAGTGATCGCGCGCAACTCCACCTGCGGATGTGCCGCCAACAAGCGAAGCAACTCGACTCCGGTATAACCTGTGCCGCCTACGATGCCGACCTTGACCACATTGAACTCCTTGTAAGTGCCCGAATGATAAATGAAAAAGCCGCCATAAGGCGGCTTTCCCAATTTCCCACAAGCTTAACGCTTGGAGAATTGTTTCCTGCGACGCGCCTTGCGCAAACCGACTTTTTTACGTTCGACTTCGCGTGCATCACGTGTAACCAGACCTGCTTGGCTCAATGTTGGCTTCAAGCTCGCATCGTATTCGATCAGTGCACGAGTGATACCGTGACGAACAGCACCCGCTTGACCAGATTCACCACCGCCGGACACGTTGACCATGATGTCGAACTTGCCAGACATCTCAGTCAGTTCCAAAGGTTGACGAACGACCATACGGCCAGTCTCGCGAGAGAAGAATACATCTAATGGCTTGTCGTTGACAGTGATGTCACCTTTGCCAGGCTTGATGAACACACGTGCTACCGCGCTCTTGCGGCGGCCAGTTCCGTAGTTATAAGTTGTGCTCATGATTATGCTTTCAACAGTTCAGTTGGTTTTGGTTGCTGCGCGCTGTGCGGGTGTGTCGCACCGCCGTACACCTTCAGCTTAGCGAGCATCGCGTAACCCAACGGGCCTTTTGGCAACATGCCGCGTACGGCCTTTTGCAAAACGCGTTGCGGGTGACGTTGCTGCAACTTGGTGAAGTTGGTTTCGAAGATACCGCCTGGATAACCAGTGTGACGGTAATACATTTTGTCTTGTGCCTTGTTACCAGTCACGCGAACCTTGTCGGCGTTGACGACAACGACGAAATCACCCGTATCTACGTGTGGCGTGAAGATGGCTTTATGCTTGCCGCGCAAGCGGTAAGCGATCTGGCTGGCCAAACGGCCCAGCACTTTGTCGGCTGCGTCAACGAGGATCCAATCGTGCTGGACTTCGTGGGACTTGGCGGAAAATGTTTTCATGGCATTTCCTAAAACTAAAAAATAAATAACGGACTGCGAAGGGCGCGCATTCTATGTCAGCCCCCAACCCCTGTCAAACATAAACTCCACAACCCATCGGGCCGAGCTCACTTCAGCTCGCCAGATGTGCATAACCCACTGTCTCGAAGCATATTTTCCCCATCCCATCCAGATTCTACGACCAAGATAGACAGGATTCTAGCCAGCACCTCTTCACTCAACTTGGCCAAGATAATTAAGGGCAAACGATTTCTAAGGAGGTCTGACAGGCTGAAGACCATCTCGTTGCTCGCGCAGAACACCAAGTCAGCGTAAATGAACGGAAGATCTGGAACGATTCGCTCGGCAAGCATCGGCTTTACCTCAACCAAGCTGAATAATTCTTCCACACGCGCACCATGCCTGCGCAGCAAGGTCTTAGCGCTCGTCGCATCGATTCCCAAACGTTGCGCCCGCGCCAGCATCTCTTTCGACCAGATCGCATAGGGCTGTTCTGGCTTCCACGGAAAACGTATATCTTGAGTCGTACAACGACGATTCACCCCCAGATGAGCGCACACCGCATCGACGACTTCACTCGCATCCTCGCGCGCCGAGGTGAGCTTGCCGCCGATGATGTGATGAACATGATTCGGCGCTGTCCTCAACTCCCAATCACGACTTGCAGAAGAGGGATGCTGCGCATCGCTCTGCTTCATCACCCTCAAGCCCGCGTAGCTCGCGATGACATCCTTCTGCGTCCATCCTGTCTTGAAATAATGATTGGCGGCTTCCAACAGATAGTCGATATCCGCATCCTCAACCACCACTTTATCTACATCGCCGCGATAGTCCGTATCCGTTGTACCAAGAAGCGTACGCCCATACCAAGGGATGATGAAGAACACACGCCCGTCTTCCTTGGCAGTGAGCAAGATGGCTTGGTCGGTTTGCAACGCAGGCATCACCAAGTGCACACCTTTACTCAGACGCACCGCTTCGCTTTTACTCGCCCAACGCCCAGTCGCATCGACATATTGCCTAGCATGCATGCGTTTCGTTTCGCCTCCGACTTCGTCATGCACCAGTACTGCGCAAACACGTCCTTTGTCTTCTTGCCATTCCATCAGCTTGGTGTAGTTCACACACACCGCCCCGTGTGCCATCGCCCCCGAGACCAGCTCTAGCACCAAGCGCGCATCGTCGGTCTGTGCATCACCGTAAGTGAAACCACCTTTAAGGTTTGCATCATCAAGGAAAGGGAATTGCGCAGAGAAACCTCGCTTATCGAAGCAGCGGTGAGCCATCGGCGCTTCTGGAAAGCCCGCGAGTGCGTCGTACAGCATCAAGCCCGCCTTCATCTTCAGCATGCCATTGCGACTATCTTTATAGACAGGCACACCAAACCGCAAGGACCATACTCGGTGCGGAGCCGCGCGTAACAGCATGCGTCGCTCTTTCAGCGCTTTGCGCACCAACTTGAAATCGTAGGTCTCGAGATAGCGCAGTCCGCCGTGGATGAGCTTGCTCGACGCGGAAGAAGTGCCACTCGCCCAATCGCCCTGATCGATGAGTGCGACCTTCAGTCCGCGCAAGGTCGCATCGTAGGCCGTCCAGGCACCATAGATACCGCCGCCGCAGACCAGCAGATCGAACTCGCCCTCCAACGCTGCAAAATCGCGCTTCATCTATCTCTCATCCCCAATGCTTTCTGCGGATAGTCGCTGATGAGGATATCCACTCCCAAGGTCAGCGCACGGACGATCTGCTCATCCGAATTGCAGGTATAGACCGCGATGGATTTTCCCCGCTCACGCACCACACTCATCATCACCTCATCCAAGGTCGAGATATGCACACACAGGCCATGCAAGAAAGCATGCTCGTCTAACGCACGCGCCGCGAAAGCTGCGTCGTGCTCCGGCTCTAAGTTGAACACCAAAGGGAACTGCGGCGCGATATGACGCGCGTAAAGCAGACTATCGAGATCGAATGACGATGCGAGCACCCGATCGGCATCAGGCACCCCCACGATCGCTAAAGTCTCCCTCACCTTGATGTGCTGACGCGCATCAGGCTCGCCCGGATAACGCTTTATCTCCAACAACAGGCGGCAACGCGCGCGGTAGCTAGCAACGAAATCATCCAGCAATATCACACCTTCTTTGTCGGCACCTGCGAAGTGTGATGCAAAATTCATCGCCTGCAACTGCGCGTGATCCAGATCATCGATGCGCTTTTCGGGCAAACCGAGCTTCGCCAGATCATCGTCATGCCACAACACCGCCTCTTCATCCCGCGAGAGCTGGATGTCGGTCTCGATGCCATCAATGGCATAACGCAAGGCTTTATCAAAAGCAGTGCGCGTGTTCTCCGCCGCCTCTTTGTTCGCACCGCGATGGGCGAATATCTGTGTCCGCATCAGCCAAGCTCCTTGATGAATCTTTGCATTGACGCTTCCATCACCGTGTAATGAGGGTTGAATGTCAGTCGCCGCAACAAACCATTTTGCAGGTTCTTCTCATTCACCTCACCCAAAAACACAGATTGTTCATTGCTAGCACAGGTGGCAAACCGCTCTTCATCTCGCCCAAGGTAATGCAAGCAATTCTTATACTCTCCTGCCACGCCATAGTGCGCATCCTCAGGTGACATGACAATGGCGGTATGCGCACTGCTCAATATCTTTTGAGCTGGGATGGCACTGCCCACCCATTCCACTTTGCTCTGTTCCAACTTCTTGATCGAGTACCACACCAAGGTACTCGCATGGTGTTTTGCCTGTTTTAAGAATCGAAGCGTAGCGCTGGAATGAACCGATGCATCATCCGCACTCGCCGCCGTGAAGATAGGAATGTAGAAATCCTCATTAGGAAGCGCCTTAGTCAGCGCATACATCTGAGCAGCAGCGTTCTTGCAGAAAGATTCATATTTATAGATGTCGTGATCAGGCATCACATTCACCCACGCTGCAGATGGGCTCATCCAACTGTATAGCTTGTGCAGGCCTGCCCACTTGGCTCGGTGTGATATCTCGAATGCAGGTGAGAACAAGAACAAACCACGCACACGTTTATTGGTGGAAGCGTGATGCACACTCAACGCTGCGCCCGCCGAGAAGCCTGCGAGATAAACATCCTCGACCTCTTCAGAAAGTCGCTCCACACCATACGCCACCGTCTTCGCCCAGTCCTTCCAGCTCACATCCAGCAAATCACCGGGTTGAGTGCCATGCCCCGGCAACAACACCGCCATCACTCGGAAACCATTACGCTGAAAAAATGCGGCCAGATGTCGCATGTGATACGGAGAGTCAGTCAAGCCATGCACCAGCAACACGCCGCGCTTGTAAGTCTTACCCTCTCCTTGCAGAAACTCATACGAGGGATGAGATTCGAAGGGAGCGTTACCATCAACGATGTGCTTCGAATCGTGCTTACCGTGATGCGCGAGCGTCAACATGGCGCGTGTCTGCGTCACATATTCAGCAAAGGGCAGCGTCGTATCCAGTGCCCGAGCATACCGCCCAGATGACCGATGTCGCGAACCTAATTGGATCTTTTCAGACGTACTCATGCCTAGCATTGTACGCCGCGCGAAATGGCTTGAAAGGCCTCTTCCAGCTTATGATGCGCAACCTTTTCATCAAAGACACCTATGTCCTGGTTCCTCACCAATCTCATCAGCGCTTTCTTGCTGCCACCACTCAACCTGCTCGTCGTGGCGGGTATCGGCTTATGGCTGTGGCACAAGCGTCCGTTCATCGCACGCTTGCTCGTCACCCTCGCCCTCGCTGGGCTGTGGCTACTATCGACACCTTATGTAGCCGATGCACTGATGCACAGCTTGGAAGGCGAACCCTACGTCACTGACACCCAAAAACCGCTGGCTGATGCCATCGTGGTACTGGGTGGAGGAACGTATTTCCACGCACCCGAATACGGCGGCGACACCGTAAGCCACCAGACATTGGAACGCCTGCGCTTTGCCGCAAATTTACACAGAGAAACTGGCAAACCCATCCTAGTAACGGGTGGCAAACCGCGTGGCAACAGCATCTCTGAAGGTGCGCAGATGCGCCAAGTGCTCGAAAAAGAATTCAACGTTCCCGTGAAATGGGTCGAAGGCGAATCGGATAACACACAGGAGAACGCACGCATGAGCGCTCTCGGCCTAAAAGAAGCGGGCATCACGCGCATCTATCTCGTCACCCATGCTTGGCACATGCCGCGCTCCGTCCATGCTTTCCAGGACGCAGATTTCCAAGTTGTGCCTGCACCGACTGGCTACACCACACGCTATGAGACGACGCTGCTGACCTTCATCCCACGCGCAGAAGCGCTTGTGGATAGTCGCTGGTACTTCCACGAGATGATTGGCATGCTGTGGTATCAGTTAAAATCGAAGTATTAAAAACACGCGAGGTAATTAAATGAAAGCACGTATCAAATGGGTAGACGACATGACCTTTATCGGCGAGAGCGCAAGCGGCCACGCCGTCGTGATGGATGCCTCACCAGAAGTCGGCGGGCGCAATCTCGGTCCGCGCCCGATGGAGATGTTGTTACTCGGTGCGGGTGGGTGTAGCAGCATTGATGTGATGATGATCCTGAAGAAATCACGCCAAGCCGTGTCGGACTGTTACGTAGAGATGAGCGCAGAACGCGCCGAGACCGATCCCAAGGTGTTCACCAAGATACACATGCACTTCGTGGTGAAGGGCAAAGACATCAAACCGGAAGCGGTGGAGAAAGCGGTGAAGTTATCTGCTGAGAAATACTGCTCGGCATCCATCATGTTGGGAGCGACGGCAGAAATGACGCATGACTTTGAGGTGGTGCAGGAATAAAACCAATATTTCGTCACCATACATCGTTGCACTCAGTAAATCTTGCTTGCATACGACACAGTATGCGACGCGGCGATTTCCTTCGTGCGCCTAGTCTGGTTTAGAACTATTGATTTTCTTAAGGCTGGTTAAACCCAATAGACGGTTTTAGTCATCACCTGCGACATCCCCCGCATCGCCACCTTCACTGGTAACGGCAACTCAGCCGCACCCAGCTCCACCGCCATATCCGCATGTCCCACCTCATCAGTGAACATCTGCTGCGCCACAGCGCGGCTCTTGGCGTCTTGTGGCGGCAAGGTGTCCAGATGGTGTTGCAAGTGCGCGCCGACTTGGCGCTCGGTCTCGGCCAAGAAGCCCAGATTCCACTTATCGCCCAAGGCACCCGCTAACGCACCCATCGCCAAAGAACTGGTGTACCAGAAGGGATTGAGCAGGCTCAAGCGCCCACCCAACTCATACACACGGTGCGAGGTCCACGCCAAGTGCTCTGTCTCCTCCCACGCCGCATGGTTCAACTTCGCCTCCACCGCAGGGTCTTTCGCCGTCAGGGCCTGCCCTTGATACAGCGCCTGCGCGCAGATCTCCCCTGTATGGTTGATGCGCATCAATGCAGCGGCGTGCTTTTTCTCTGCCTCCGTCATGACGGCATCCTCGATGTTGGCATCGGGATAGGGACGCGCGGTCGGCGCTTTGGCGAACAAAGTGCGCAGACCTTTATCGAATTCGATGATGAAACTGTCTAGGTTAGGCATGACGTACTCCCTTATTTATTCTGACGACAGATTACTGGATTCCCGCCTTCGCGGGAATGGCCTGCAAATAAAAACGGGCATCCTAAGATGCCCGTTTAACTCTAAAACTAACGGTTAGGCTAGATTAGAACTTCTTGCGCAGACCAACACCGAACAAGCTGGAGCTGCCCCCAGCTGTGATTGCGCCAGACAACGCGTTGCCAGACACGGTGTACACATTGGATGCAGAACCATTCGTCACACTAGAGAATACTACATAGCCAGTTGTGGACTTGGTGAAGGTGTGCAGGTAACCCGCTGTAATTGCAGTTGCGCTGGTATTGGCAACATTCAGCTTGTTAGATGCGTAGAGAACTGCAAAAGCGCCTGTAGAAACTGGCAATACTCCAGACAGCGAGAATGCAGTGTTAGCCGATACGCCAGTCGTCTTATTGGATTGGTAAGTACCCATCACTTTAGCAACGCCCAGGTCATAAGATGCGCCCAAAGCGAATTCTGTTTGGTCCGCAGTTTTTACGTTCGTAGCAGATGTCGCGCCAGTCAAACCAGCGTAAACACCACCGACCGTCAAAGCATCTAGCGTGTATGTTGCAGAGAGCAAATACGCTGTGCTCTTATCGGCTGTGGAGGCACTTGCCACACCCAGATTGCCCAAACCGGACAAAGCTGTGGAATAGTTAGCAGCAAAAGTCAGGCCGTTGATGTTCGGAGAGATATAAGCCAAAGCACGTTGCGCACGGGCAGCACCAGCAACTGTACCGATCAAGAACTTCTTCGCGTTAACGATTTGCAATGGTGAAGAGCCAGATCCTGCGATTGGGTCAAACTTGACTTCCCAATCGTAACCAGTCGTTTGTAGGTAGCCAGAAGCAACTGTTCCAAAATCACCCGCTACAGCCAGCATCTTTTGACGAGCTGAGAATGCAGAGGCTTGGTTTGGCGATGCGCCGGTCACTGAGCCATCGGAATTCTCGGTGTCGATACCGTACTCAACAACAGCAACCCCAGTCAGACCATTGCCCAAGTCTTCAGTAGCTTTCACGCCCAAACGAGAAGTAGAGGCTGCGCCAGAAGATGCGATCAGGTCGCTTTTTGTACCGCTAGCAGAGATGGAAGCAACAGCAGCATCAACGATGCCGTAGAAGCCGACGTCAGCGAAAGCTGGAGTGGAGAAAGCAGCAGCAACAGCCAGTGCGATGATTTTCTTTTGCATGTAGAACTCCTCAGTAATTAAGATTTATTTTCTAGCCATGAAGACGTTTGCTTCGACCCCTCAACCGCCTCACAACCAAACGTACTACCCACAACTTACGACATGCTTACAGTGTCACAAAGCCACTACTCATGCCTTTCAGTGGCATTCGCCACAAACCCAAGATGCGAGTTCGGTGCGGATTCTGCACTAACAAATCCCCTAGGAATTGACCTGTATCAATTATTTAATAATTTTGTAGCAAATTTACAACAAGCCAAACACGTGTGCCAATTCGACACCTGGTTCTTCCGCACGCATGAAAGCTTCGCCTACGAGAAAGGTGTGGACTTCATGGTCGCGCATCAGCTTCACATCGCCTGCGGAGAAGATGCCGCTCTCGGTGACGACGATGCGATCGGCAGGGATGCGCGATAGGAGGTCGAGCGTGGTCTGCAAGGTGACCTCGAAGGTGCGAAGGTTGCGGTTATTGATACCGATGAGAGGGGTCTTGAGGTTCAGCGCCACTTCCAACTCTGCACCGTCATGCACTTCCACCAACACCGCCATACCCAGCTTGTGCGCCAACTGCTCGAACGATGTCATCTGGCTCAAGGTCAAGGCGGAAGCAATGAGCAGGATGGCATCCGCCCCCATCGCGCGGGCTTGGTAGATCTGATATTCGTTGACCATGAAGTCTTTGCGCAACACGGGCAAAGCACAGGCGGCACGCGCTTGCTTCAGATAGTCTGCACTGCCTTGGAAGAATTGCTCGTCGGTCAATACCGACAAGCACGCTGCACCATGCTTCTCGTAGCTCCGGGCAATGTCCGCTGGGCGGAAATCTTCGCGGATGACCCCTTTGCTAGGGCTGGCTTTTTTGATCTCGGCGATGACTGCCGATTTCCCCGCAGCGATCTTGCCGCGTATCGCCCCCACGAAATCACGGGGGGGCGCGGCTTGTTCTGCCTCGGCACGGATGGCAGGAAGGGATTTTGCGGACAGCGCGGCGGCGACTTCTTGCGCCTTCACTGCCAATATCTTTTTGAGGATGTCTGACATGCGATGCTCTTTCGAATGAGGCGCGCATTCTAGCGCAAGCGGGGTGCTAAAATGCGCGCCACTCGCAATACAGAGAACATCATGGAAGACATCAAGCAATACATGAAAGGGGTGGGACAGCAGGCACGTGCCGCTTCTCGCATCGTGGCGCAAGCCGACACCAACGCGAAGAACCACGCGCTGGAGAATATCGCGACCGCCATCCTGCTCAACACCAACAAACTCCTTGCCGAGAACGCGAAAGATGTCGCTGCAGCGAAAGCCAGCGGACTCGACGAAGCTTCTGTCGATCGCCTCACTTTAACCGAGAAGACCGTCAATGGCATGGCAGAAGGTCTGCGTCAGATCGCCGCACTGGCCGACCCAATCGGCGAGATCAGCGACATGAAATATCGCCCTTCTGGCATCCAAGTCGGCAAGATGCGCGTACCCCTCGGCGTCATCGGCATCATCTACGAGTCACGCCCGAACGTGACGGCGGATGCCGCAGGGCTGTGCCTGAAATCAGGCAACGCCGCCATCCTGCGCGGCGGTTCGGAGGCCATACATTCCAACCAAGCCATCGCGGCTTGCGTGCATCAAGGATTGCGCGAAGCTGGACTGCCTGAGACGGCCGTGCAAGTGGTGAGCACCACTGACCGCGCAGCGGTGGGCGAGCTCATCACCATGAAAGAGTATGTGGATGTGATCGTGCCACGCGGCGGCAAGGGCCTCATCGCGCGCATCTCGGAAGAAGCCAAGGTGCCGGTCATCAAACATCTGGACGGCATCTGCCATGTCTACATCGACGACGAGGCTGATCTTAAGAAAGCCATCCGCATCGCCGACAACGCCAAGACACACCGTTACGGCGTGTGCAACGCGATGGAGACCTTGCTGGTGAATGCCAATGTGGCATCCCAAGTATTGCCTGAGCTGTGCGCCATCTATATGAAGAAAGGTGTGGAGCTGCGCGGTGATGCTGCTTCGCAAAAATTAGTTGCGCAGATGAAAACGGCGACGGAAGAAGATTGGCACACTGAATATCTCGCGCCTATCTTGAGTGTGCGCATCGTGGCGAATTTGGATGAAGCCATAGACCACATCAACACTTACAGCTCGCAACACACGGACAGCATCGTCACCGAGAACTACACCAAGGCGATGCGCTTCCTGCGTGAGGTGGATTCCGCCAGCGTGATGGTGAATGCCTCCACACGTTTCGCGGATGGTTTTGAGTATGGCTTGGGCGCAGAGATCGGCATCTCAACCGACAAGATCCATGCGCGCGGGCCAGTCGGACTAGAAGGGCTGACGTCACAGAAATTCATCGTGCTCGGTAACGGGCAAATCAGAGTCTAAAAAGAAAGAGAAGAACATGAGCCAAACTATCGAAATCAAAGTACCGGACATCGGCGGATTCAAAGGCGTCGCCGTCATCGAGATCAGCGTCAAAGTGGGCGACGCCATTGAGAAGGAGCAAGCGCTCATCTCATTGGAGACTGATAAAGCGACGATGGAAGTGCCCTCTCCCGCCGCTGGCGTAGTGAAGGAATTGAAAGTGAAGTTGGGCGACAAAGTAGGTGAAGGCTCGGTTATCTTGATGCTGGAAACCAGTGGCAAAGTAGCCGCTCCAGCCGCAAGCAAATCTGCCCCAGAAGCTGCTCCTGCACCCGTTGCTGCACCGCAGGTCGCCCCTACTCCCGCCGCCGCAGTTGCCAAAGGCGATCTCCATGCTGAAGTAGTCGTGCTGGGCGCTGGACCCGGTGGATACACTGCTGCGTTCCGCGCGGCCGACCTCGGAAAACAAGTCGTACTGATCGAGAAGCACGCTAAGTTGGGTGGTGTGTGTCTGAACGTGGGGTGCATACCCTCCAAAGCTTTGCTGCATGTCTCCAAGGTCATCAGCGAGGCAGAAGAGGTATCGCACCACGGTGTGACTTTCGCGAAACCGAAAATCGACATCGATGCGATTCGCACTTGGAAAGAAAGCGTCATCGGCAAGCTCACTGGCGGTCTCGCGGGCTTGGCAAAACAACGCAAGGTGCAAGTGGTGCGCGGCACTGCCAAGTTCACCTCGCCCAACAGTCTTGAAGTTGATACGGCTGAAGGCAAGAAGATCGTCACCTTCGACAACTGTATCGTCGCAGCAGGTTCTAGCGTGGCACGTATCCCTGGCTTCCCTTACGACGATGAGCGCATCATCGACTCCACCGGCGCATTGGCATTGAAGGATGTGCCTAAGCGCATGCTGGTGATTGGTGGCGGCATCATCGGTTTGGAGATGGCGACGGTGTACGACGCGCTCGGCTCCAAGATCTCCGTGGTCGAGTTGATGGACCAACTGATGCCCGGCGCCGACAAAGACATGGTCAAGCCATTGCACAACCGCATCGGCAAGCGTTACGAAGCCATCATGCTGAAGACCAAGGTCACTAAGATCGAAGCGACCAAGGCTGGCTTGAAGGTCACCTTCGAAGGCGAACAAGCCCCTGCTGAACCACAAGTGTATGACCGCGTGTTGATGGCAGTGGGTCGCAGCCCTAACGGTCGCCTCATCAATGCAGAAGCGGCTGGGCTGGTGGTCAACGAGCGCGGCTTCATCCCTGTGGATAAACAGATGCGCACCAACGTGCCGCACATCTTCGCCATCGGCGACATCGTGGGCAACCCGATGCTGGCACACAAGGCGGTACATGAAGGCAAAGTGGCGGCAGAGAACATCGCCGGACACAAGGCTTTCTTCGAACCACTCACCATTCCATCCGTTGCGTACACCGACCCCGAAGTGGCGTGGATGGGCCTGACCGAGACCGAAGCGAAAGCCAAAGGTATCGAATACGAGAAGGGCGCATTCCCTTGGGCTGCTTCAGGTCGCGCACTTTCCATCGCACGCGAAGAAGGCATGACCAAAGTATTGCTCGATCCGAAATCGCGCCGCATCTTGGGGGCGGGCATCGTCGGCGTGAACGCAGGCGAACTGATCGCTGAAGCAGTGCTGGCCTTGGAGATGGGCGCGGACATGCACGACATCGGCCTCACTATCCATCCGCATCCAACTCTGTCGGAGACATTCAACTTCGCCGCCGAGATGGCCGAAGGCACGATCACTGACTTGTTGCCACCTAAGAAGAGATGATGAAACCTCTGCATATCACCCTCGTCACGGCTTTGGCCTTGAGCTTGTCTGCTTGTGGCTCAATCGACCAAAATAAGATCAACCAAGGAATCCAGATCTTGGGGGCGGCGACATCGAAGAGCGCCCCGCTCACCGGTGTCGACCAATTCTCGGTAGCAGACCAGATCGGCAGCTTGAAGCAGGCATTGTCGCAAGGGGCAGAAACTTCAGTAGCGGGGCTCGCGCAGACAAATGGATTCTTGGCGAATCCCAAAGTGCGGATTCCCTTGCCAGCGAATCTGATGGAAGCGGATGCTAAGTTACGCAAATACGGGATGGGTAAATACGCTGACGAACTGAACACGTCGATGAACCGTGCCGCCGAAGCCGCCGTGCCGGAAGCCAAAGCCTTGTTGCTGAATGCGGTGGCGAACATGACGGTGACGGATGCCAAGAACATCTTGATGGGCAAGGAAGATGCGGCGACGCAATATTTCCGTAGCAGTACAGAAGCTGCGCTGACCGCCAAGTTCAAACCCATCGTGGCGAACTCCATGCAGAAGGTCACCCTCGCTCAAGCCTACAACCGCTTCGCGACTGCAGGGGCGACGCTAGGATTGGTGAAACAGAGCGACGCGACATTGGAGGACTACATCACCAGCCACGCGATGGATGGATTGTTCTTGATGGTCGCCGAAAAGGAAAAAGAGATCCGCGCGAATCCGATGCAAGCCACAGGCGATCTGGCGAAGAAGGTGTTCTCCGTACTACTCAATAAATAAGCTTTAGTCATTCCCGCTATCGCGGGAATGACGTCAATAGATGGAATCCCTCTCTCAATTCTTCGCTAGCGACCTCAGCCTGTGGGGCTTGTTCCTTTCCAGCCTGCTCGGTGCGACCTTGCTGCCGGGCGGTTCGGAGCTGGTGCTCATCGGCACGCTGAAGGCGCAACCTGAATTGTTCTGGCCTGCGCTATTGATCGGCACACTCGGCAACACGCTAGGCGGGATGTTATCTTTTGGGATGGGATGGATGTTGCCGATGACACAACAACTCAAACACGTGGAAAAGGTGCGCAACTACGGCACGCCCGCATTGTTGTTCGCTTGGCTACCATTCATTGGTGATGCGCTGTGTATCGCAGCGGGTTGGTTGCGTCTGAATCCGTGGAAGGCCGCGCTGTTCATGGCCGCAGGTAAGTTCGCGCGCTATTGGATAGTCGCGGCAGCGGTTTGATCAGAAGTAGTGGAAGTAAGCCAGCTGCACGTCGGAATAGCTATCCAGCGCATCACCGCCCTTGCTTGTAGTTTGACGTGATGCATTGAGACGGATGTTGTTCTGGCTGTCGAACACATCCCACGCGATACCTGCCGTCACGCGATAGACACCTGTATCGCGCTTACCACCGGCCACAGTCCAGAAAGCACCCGCACTCGCTTCTGCGCGCCATCTTGCTTCGGGTTGCCACATCCACCCTGCGACAGGGCCTGCCGCCAAGCTCGATGCGCCACTTCGTAGTCGTGTGATGGTGTCGGCGATGACGTACATCTGGCTGTGCTCGCTGATGCGATAGCCTTCACCCGCTCCCAGCTCGATACGGAACACAGTGGGTGCCAATGCATCGTTGCGTTGCACTTCGCGCCGCACAGAGATATTCGCCTTGATGGTCACAGGCCGATACCACGCGGTACGCACAGATGGCAGGAACACTTCGAACAGGTCGAGTCGCTCGAAACGGATCTGTTTGTCATTGAAACGCAGGTACAGATCACCGATCTTGGAACTCACTCCCGGCGAGAAGCCTGCATTGGGATCTAGGCTGTCGTGATAGACCAAGCGTGTGTTGAGCTGACCGTACTGCATTCCATCTACTTGCCCCAATGACATCCCGATGCGGAATGAATCGTGTCCTTCATCTGGGCTTTGGCGCGGCGTGGGCGCAGGCTGGTAGGTAGCCGATGCATCAACTTTACTGCGCACCCCGGCGAGCTTGAGTTGGAATCGATTGAGTGGCGCAGCCTCTTGCTCGGAATTCTTTTGGTTGCGCTCATATTCCAACACGCCAAGTGCAAGGTCTAGCAGTTGTGCCTGCTCTTGCGCATTCGCACCGGGTAACACTTCTGGCAACTTCATACTGTGGGCGAGCTCGACCGCTTGCTCACGCACGTTTTCTGGTGCGCGCTCGACGTTGGAGATTAGCGTGCTGTACTGAGAAGGACGATAACGCTTCTTGGTCACCACACCCGCATTGCGCAACACTTTGACGGTATCCAAAGGGGCTAACCAAGGCTTCGCCGAAGCGATCAGATTCAAGTCTGGCCGCCCCGCTTCCAAGGTCGCCAGCAAGATCAGAGCGCAGTTATCGTCGGCGAAGTAGTAATCGACATAGGTGAAGCTCTGCTCCCAGATGAAGGCGTGCATCTTGTCGATCTCTTCTGGCGTGAAGTCCGTCTGATATTCCCACAGGTCACGATTTTCCAGATCTGCGTACTCGCGCACTTTCATGAAATAGGGTACGGAGACAAAGTTGCCGGGGAAACCACCCGCCAAACTTTGTGCCAAGAACAGGGGGCCGAAGTCGCCATTGCTGTTCACTGTGTAACCCACTGTGGTATCGCCGAGCCGGTTGAATTCGCCCGCTTTCGCGCTATCGAAGCGCATGAAGATGTGTCCGTACATCGAGGCAGGACTGTTGAGATAGATGGACGCGAAGATCATGGAGACGTTGTCGCGCGCCATGCCTGACTTCCAACGCTCGAAGCCCTCGCAACGAGGCGCAGGATATTCAAAGCCGAGCGCCTTCATGCTGCGATTGAGATATTGATAACGCGCAATCCAACGGCACAATTTGGGTTGCCTGCTCTGTTCCGCCATACCGTCATCATAGGCAGCACGGATGGTCGCTTCTAATTCAGCATTCGGATCTCGCTTGCCGTTTTCCGCCAAGAAATAGCTGGTGTCATCCACGCGACTTTTCACCCCGCCGAGCGTGGGATGGAATTGATTGATCTTGTGCCATTCCGCACTTTGAGCAAGCTGCGCCTTTTGAGCAAGTCGCAACATGGTGTCGATGTCCGCTTGCTGTTGTGTAGTCACCTCTTGAGCGTGACTGATCCCAACGAACAAGCCCAACGCTGTCGCCAACAAAACTCTATAGATAAAAGCATGGATTCGCATTTGATGTTTGGATTTCCCAACAAAAAGCCGAGGTGATTAGCCTCGGCTTTTTTTGATACTACAAGCTAACTTAGGAAACGAACGCTTGCAGAGTCTGTGTCACAGCAGCTTGGATCTCAGCAGTTGTAGAACCGCTGAAGATAGACGCTTGGTTAGCCTTCAGCGCGCTAGTCGCAGCTGCACGGTCAGATTCCTTCACGCCGTACATATCAACCAATGCTGCCAAATGCTCGCCTTGACCTTGTGCAGTCTCAACAGCCAACTGTTGCTTGTTGAAATCGATGAAGGTAGCGATCTTGCCCTTGATGGAAGATGCTTCTGGGCAATTCAAAATACCCAAAGTCATCGAAACAGAGCCCGACAGATAGCCGTTGGTCGTACCCGCCAACGCACTGTAAACCAGACCAACTTTATCCTTGAATATCATCGTACCCACACCGCAACCTGCAGCATCTTGAGTGACACTAGCGTTTGCACCTGCAGCAGCAACAGACAAAGACAAAGCCAAAAGCGTTTTCTTCATTGCAGATTTCATATGATTCCCCCTTAGAGAGTTGATGGACTACAAAGTGCCTTTTCAAACGGCGATTCGATAGTAGCAAAACGGCTATAACAAAAGCAATGAGCACGAAGGCCTATATATTCTTCCCGCTTGACAGACTCACCCTTGAAGCATACGCAAGCCCCAAGCTACGCCAAACCCATTCACCTCGGTCGCCACCGCGCCCAACCCTCCCTCACAACGACTGGCTGAAAGGTCCACGTGTAGCCACGGGGTGTCTTTCTCAACGAAACGCTTCAGGAATCGCGTCGCCAAGATGTGGTCTGCTTCACCATCCAGCGTGCATTGCTTGATGTCCGCCACTTTGGAATCTAGCGCTGGCTCGTAATCCTCATCATGCGGAAAAGCACACAGGCGCTCTCCCACCTGTTTACCAGTCGTCACCGCACGTTGCGCCAATGCGTCTGATGTCGCGAACACGCCGCTGTAACGCGCCCCCAATGCCATCGCCATGCTGCCAGTGAGCGTGGCGAAGTCGATCATGAGATCAGGTTTGGCACGCGATGCCAGCGTCAAGGTATCTGCCAAAACCATGCGTCCTTCGGCATCGGTGTGCATCACTTCGATGTGCGTACCATTCAAGGCTTTCACGATGTCGTTCTGCTTGTAGGCCTTAGGGCCGATGTGGTTCTGCGCCAATGCCAACCAGCAGTCGATGTTCACCGGGAGCTTCTGCTCAGATGCGGCAAGCAAGATGCCCAGAGAAACGGCCGAGCCGTTCATGTCCTCGTGCATATTGAGCATGTAGCGCGACGGCTTCAGATTATGGCCACCCGTGTCGAAGCAGATGCCCTTGCCCACCAAGGCCACCGTCTGTTTGGCTTTGGGATGCTTGTAAGTGAGGTGCACGATGGCGGCATCCTCATCATGACTGCCCTGCGCCACGGCTACAAAAGCCCCCGCGCCCATCTTGCGCAGCGCCTTCATGTCGAATTCTTCGTGCTTCCACTTGTGTTCTAGCGCCAACTTCTTCACGCGCAGACGGTATGCACCCGGGGTCAATTCGTTAGGTGGCAACACGGTCAACTCGCGACACAGCAGATTGCCCGTGGCTTGCGCTTTGAGTGCCTCGAACACTTTCTTGTCGTTAAAACCGTACAAACTGATCTTCTGTAGCGCTTTGCGTTCGTCTTTCTTTTTACTCACGGGCAGCAAAGCACCATTCACCCAAGCGCCATACACAGCAAGTTCTGCCGCGTGCTGCGCATTCGCCCCAAATACGGCGATGCTCAATTCTTTGGGATGTTCTTCCAATAAGGGCTGCATCGCTTTGCGCACTTGGGTCTGAAGTGCGAATGTGTCCTTATCGAAATCCAGCATCGCCCACGACACTAGGCCGCCGTTCGCCGCATTCGCGGTGACAAAAGATTTGGCGAACTCATCCACCTTCATATCGCGTCGCTTGAGTGTCGCAGCCAGCAGATCGCCGTAGGGGGTGTCTTTTGCAAGGCCCTTCGCTTTGGGCAACAGCACTAACAGATGCGTGGCTGTCAAGCTCTTGGGTAGGGCGGGGATCAGGGTCAGTTGTGCTAGCATTGCATCCTCGAATTAAGTCACAGAACGCCGCGATTATAAGGGCTACACCATGCACCAATACCTAGATTTGATGCGTCACGTCCAAACGAATGGGACCTATAAATCCGACCGCACCGGAACCGGCACCACCAGCGTGTTCGGCTACCAGATGCGTTTCGATCTGCAAGCAGGTTTCCCGCTGGTCACCACCAAGAAGTGCCACCTCAAATCCATCGTGCATGAACTGCTGTGGTTCCTGCAGGGCAGTACCAACACGAAATATCTGAAAGAGAACGGCGTCAGCATCTGGGACGAATGGGCTGATGAGAACGGCAACCTTGGCCCCGTTTATGGCAAACAATGGCGCTCATGGGAGACCATCGATGGCCGTGTAATAGATCAAATCAAAGTGGCAGTCGAGCAGATCAAGAACAATCCCGATTCGCGCCGCATCATCGTCTCCGCTTGGAACGTAGGCGAGTTGGACAAGATGGCACTGGCACCCTGCCACGCCTTCTTCCAGTTCTACGTAGCAGATGGCAGATTGTCCTGTCAGTTGTACCAACGCAGTGCGGACATCTTCCTCGGCGTGCCATTCAACATCGCCAGCTATGCCTTGCTCACCATGATGATGGCGCAAGTGTGCGGACTGAAAGCAGGTGATTTTGTACACACCTTTGGCGATGCGCATCTTTATTCCAATCACATGGAACAGACTGCGCTACAGCTTTCACGTGAGCCGCGCGAGTTGCCGACCATGAAGATCAATCCTGAAGTGAAAGACATCTTCGCATTCAAATTCGAGGATTTCACACTGGAAGGTTACGACCCGCATCCTGCGATCAAGGCACCGGTCGCGATATGAGCGTTTCAATCATTGTTGCGATGTCTCGCAACCACACCATCGGCATCAAGAACACGCTACCTTGGCGTTGCCCTGAAGACCTGAAGCATTTCAAAGCGCAGACCATGGGGCATCACATGATCATGGGGCGTAAAACCTTCGACTCCATCGGCAAGACTTTGCCGGGGCGCACCACGGTGGTCGTCACGCGCGACAAGCAATTGATGATTGAAGGCTGCCTCATGGCGCACTCGCTTGCAGAGGCAATTGACTTGTGTTCAGAAGATGAAGAAACTTTCATCGTCGGTGGCGCAGACATCTATGCGCAATCACTTGCCCTTGCCGACAGGCTCTACATCACCGAGATACAGCAGGACGTAGAAGGTGATGCTCACTTCCCTGCGTTCGATAAATCAGCATGGCAAGAGATCGCACGTGAAGTCCGCTCACAAGAATCACCACAACCTTTGCACTATCATTTCGTCACGTATCAACGTATCAAGGAGTCAGCATGAAATACCTGAAATCAGAACTACCCATCGCCATTGCCCTCATCATCTTGGGGCTTGGCTTCGCACTTGAACACGGTGCAGTCGAACACGGTGGCATGGCCTTGTGGGGATTGCTGCTGGTCATCTTGGCCGCCATCATCGGCGTCGCTTTCCGCATCGCACATCACGCTGAGGTATTGGCGGTGCGTTTTGGCGAGCCCTACGGCACACTGATTTTGACGCTCGCTGCCGTATCGGTCGAAGTGGTGATCTTGGTGGTGCTGTTGATGGGTGAACCTAACCCGACGCTGGCGCGCGATACGGTATTCGCCGCCGTGATGTTCGACATCAACGGCATCTTGGGTCTAGCTGCCATCGTCGGTGGTTTGAAGCATGGCAGTTCTAAATACAACGTGGATTCAGGCAACTCCTTTGTCGCTATGTTGCTGGTTGCCATCGGCGTCGGCATGTTCGTGCCCGATTTCGTGCCCGATGATAAGTGGCACATCTACTCCATCTTCTCCATCTGCATCATGGCCGTTATGTATGCTGGCTTCCTGCGCTTGCAGACAGTGGAACACCGCACCTTCTTCGAATACTCCAGCACCACCGACGAGGAAGCGCATGACGAGGCGCATAGTCCGAACAGTCTTCACGTCGGCATCATGATCGGAGCCATCGTATTGGTCGGCCTGCTGTCCGAAGTATTGTCGGTGCTGCTAGATGCGGGGTTGGCTGGTAGCAGCCTGCCTAAATCGATCCCTGCCGTTTTGGTTGCGCTCATCTCTGCCAGCCCCGAAATACTCACCGCGTTGCGTGCTGCACAGAGCAACCGTATGCAGACCACGGTCAACATCGCGCTGGGCGCCTCACTCGCCACCGTACTGCTGACACTCCCCGTGATTGAGGCCATCGCGCTGTTCAATGGCGAACGCATCATCATGGCGCTCACGCCGATACAAGGCGGCATGTTGTTGCTGACCTTCCTCACGGTGATGAACAATCTGCATGACGGCGAAACGAACGCCATCGAAGGTATCAGTCACTTCGTGTTGTTCGCCGCCTTCATCGCGCTGGTGTCTATGGGATTGATCTAACTTCGAGCGATTTAACATGACAGAGGCCGACGCAAATACGTCGGCCTCTTTTTTTACAACACCTCACTCAGAACTCATATTCCATTTGCATACGCAGCGTCGCTTTAGGTGCTGCGTTAGTCATTCCCACTAAGCATGCCGCGTTGTATTTGATCGACTCACCCTCACCCAGCGCCAACTTGCCATAAAGCGCAGGGCCCATGCGGTGATTCTGATCAGCAGCCTTACTCCATTGGTCCCACTTGCCCATCTCGCCAACGCCTTGGGCACCCAGATCGAACGCCCCTCCCGCCCTGTATCGCACTTGCCATTGGTATCCCATGTTCGTCACTTGCCCCACGCTGTCTTCATCCGCCCCGCCGAATGCTCGCTCAAAGATGACATTCCCATTCAATTGCAGTTTTCCGAATGTAGATTGAAAAAGCGGACCTGTTCGCAGCTCCCACGGCGCAACGCTTGTAAGCGGCGCCTCTAATTCCGTCACCCAACCGATATCGACTGGCGCCCCTTCGCCACCGACCAACAGGAAGCGGTTCTCCCATTCGAGGTACGTACTATCTCCACTTGCAGCGTGCTTCTGCTTCAGATATCCCTCGGTGAACCAATATTCGGTCACACCATAGCCCAGACCGATGCTGGCCGCCTGTGGGTGCGCGCCCACATTCGATGAGGCGACTCCGTATTTGACATCCAGTTCTAACTCGCCGCGCTCGATGTGCGGCGTATATAAATAATCTGCAGGGCCAGCGATACATAGGGGCGACAACACAAGGCTCGCCAAGAACACATTTGTTAGCACTACTTTTTTCACAGCACCCTCCTCAATTGGTTTCAGATGACTCGCTTTTGGAACGATTCTTATGTGCCGATCATTTTTCCATTGGCGCGAATGATAATTATTCTCGTTTGCATTGGCAAGCACTTTTGGGCATGATGCAAAAAAATACATCCACGGACACTTTCATGAACGAGCTAGAACCGGAATACCTGAAAAGCGCTGGCCTAAAATCCACCCTGCCCCGTCTCAAGGTGCTGGATCTGTTCAAAAACGGGCAGGAACGCCACATGAGCGCAGAGGATGTCTATCAACTGCTGCGAGATAGCGGAGACAACGTTGGGCTAGCGACCGTGTATCGCGTGCTGACCCAGTTCGAACAAGCAGGTCTGTTGGTGCGGCACAACTTCGAAGGCGGCAAGTCCGTGTTCGAGTTGAACGAAGGAACCCATCACGACCACATCGTCTGTATGCAATGCGGCCACGTCGAGGAGTTCTACGACAGCGCCATCGAATCGCGCCAGAAAAAGATCGCTGCCGAGCTCGGCTTCACCATTCACGATCACTCGCTACAGATCTACGGCGATTGCACCAAGGCTAAGTGTCCGCACCGGCGTTGATATCCAATACGTTTAGAGGCGAAACGCCTGTTGCGCCTCTGTATAATCCCGCCGCATGTCACCACTGAACCCTACTCTCGAACTCCTCGCCCCCGCCAAAACCGCCGCTATCGGCCGCGAGGCCATCTTGCATGGCGCGGATGCGGTGTATATCGGCGGGCCATCTTTTGGCGCACGCGAAAAAGCGGGAAACTCGATAGCAGACCTCGCCTCACTGGTTGAATTCGCGCATCGCTTCCACGCCAAGATATTCGTCACCGTCAACACCATCTTGCACGATGCCGAGTTGGAGTCGGCACGCAAGCTGGCGTGGGATTGCTACGACGCTGGGGTGGATGCACTCATCGTGCAAGACATGGGTTTGTTACAGCTTGACCTGCCACCTATCGATCTACACGCCTCGACCCAATGCGACATCCGCACGCCAGAGAAAGCGCGCTTCCTGGCCGATGTCGGCTTCTCACAATTGGTGCTGGCGCGTGAGCTCACCATCCAAGAGATCGCCAAGGTGCGCGCCGCCGTGCCTGCCGACACCATCATCGAACACTTCATCCACGGTGCGTTGTGCGTCGCCTATTCCGGTCAGTGCAACATCAGTCATGCGCACACGGGCCGTAGCGCGAATCGCGGCGATTGCTCGCAAGCCTGTCGTCTGCCCTACACGCTGGAAGACAACAAAGGCCAGATTGTCGCCTTCGAGAAACATCTGTTGTCGGTGAAGGACAACAACCAGAGCGACAATTTGCGTGCGCTCATTGATGCCGGTGTGCGTAGCTTCAAGATAGAGGGCCGTTACAAAGAAGCAGCCTATGTGAAGAACATCACCGGCCACTATCGCCAATTGCTGGACGCGATATTGAACGAGCGTCCCGAGTTACATGCCGCATCCAGCGGCAAGACGAAACTCCTGTTCACGCCGAATCCGGACAAGACCTTCCATCGCGGTGCGACGGACTACTTCTCGCAAGGGCGCAAGGCTGACATCGGCGCGTTCGATACCCCCACCTTCGTCGGACTGGAGTTGGGTTGCGTAACCAAGGTCGGTGACAAATGGTTCGAGATGGAATCGAACGAAGACTTGGCAAACAGCGACGGCTTGAACTACCTATACAAACGCGAAGTCATCGGCTTGCAAGCAAACGTGGTGGAGCGTAAAGGTGACGTATGGCGCGTGTTCCCCAATGAACCCATGCACACCTTGCAAGGACTGCGCCCCAACATCGTTATCAGTCGCAACCGTGACCACGCATGGGAACAAGCGCTCAACAAAAAATCTGCCGAACGCCGCATCAGCTTGTACGCGACTTTCTCCGAAACTACAGAAGGGTTCGCACTGACTTTGCAAGATGAAGACGGCATCAGCGCGACAGCTACTGCCGCCTTCGACAAACAACCCGCGAAAAACCAAAGCGACGCGGAAAGTGGCGTGCGCGAGCAATTGGCACGCTTCGGCAATACCGATTTTGAGTTGCACGAACTCACTGTCAACTGGAAGCAACCGTGGTTCATCCCCAGTTCACTCGCCAACAAACTGCGCCGCGATGCGGTGGAACAACTTGAAGCTGCGCGCCTCGCGGCATACACATGCTTACCACGCAAAGCTGCGATCGAACCACCCGCGAAATATCCAGAAGAGTCTCTCTCCTTCCTTGCCAACGTCTATAACAAAGCAGCGAATGATTTTTACAAGAAGCACGGCGTGCAACTCATCGCCGCCGCGTACGAATCGCACAAAGAAGAAGGCGATGTATCGCTGATGATCACGCGCCATTGCATCCGCTACTCTTTGAGCCTATGCCCAAAGCAAGCGAAAGGTGTGATCGGCGTACAGGGCCAAGTGCGCGCCGAACCGATGACACTCATCAATGGCAATGAAAGATTGCGTTTGGAATTCGACTGCAAAGCGTGCGAGATGCACGTGATGGGGAAGATGAAGAAACACATCTTAAAATCAGCACCACCTACTGTCGTGCCGCTGGTATTCCAGCGAAGAAACTAACTCGGCAAGTGCCACCACTCACTTAGCTGTGACACAAAGAAATCAAATCCACTCGCTCAATGTAGATTGAAGCTTTTCGGGCGTGAAGGGCTTAGCTACATATCCGTTGACCCCGAGTTTGACCGCCTCACTGATGTTCTCTTTGGTGGTCTCTGCCGTAAGCAAGATGACGGGGATGGCTTTGAGAACCTCATCTGCTCTAATAGCCGCAAGCAACTCGATTCCGGACATATTCGGCATGTTCCAGTCAGTGACCACCAGATCGAATGATTGCTGCTTGAGCTTCGCGAGCGCGGCCAAACCATCCGATGCCTCAACGACCTCGCTATTCCCAAGCTGATGGATGACTACCTTGATCAATGAACGTATGCTCGAATAATCATCGACGATAAGGATGCGCTTGATGATCGATACTCCCAGTGATTGTTGACCGATTTACACCTTACCCAACTCCCGCACAACAATAGCGAGAAATAGTGGTTAGATAGACGTTAACATAATTCGAAATTTTCAATTCAAGGATAAAGCGGAGGTTACCAAGCGTGTTCCCAAACACGACTGGAACACTCCGATTAGGACGGCGTATATAATCCCGCAAAGAGACGCCCCAATTGTTGGGATCGTGAATGAGTATTTCCATCGAGACTGCCTTGAAATGCAAAAGCTGATCGAACACATCGTCCACACGTCGAGTCAACGCGACCATACCAATCTCTGCATCGCTATCAGAGATGCGGTTGAAGCATTGTTCAACCCTCGCGCTTTGTCGATCTACCGCGTCTTCGAAAATGGCGCAAAGACGGTGCTCTATTCTTGCGCTGGGATTGATGCGCAGGGTCGCTTCTCTCGCAACGCCTACCTGCCCGATGTCAAATACTCATTCCAGATCGATGCGGATCCTTTGCTACAGCAAGGGCAGAAACAGCATCTATCAACCATCGAGTTTTCAACTGCTGATGGATTCCGAACTGCCTTCCTGATACGCCCAGTCGACCAATTACTCTATATCGTCGATATGAATTTCAAGAGTCGTCCGACACCTGAGCAGTACAAAGTGCTCTCGGGACTGACCGAATATCTTTCTAACCACGTTGGTTTGCTAGATTACGGCGAGACGGACTCACTGACGAGATTGCCGAATCGCAAGACCTTCGACAAACACTTGTACGAAGTCCTTACTCAAGCCGCGATCGACGAGAGAGTCACTTCCTCTACTACTGATGGAAACTATAGGCGCCAACCCAAACCGGATGCCCACCACTGGCTAGCTGTGTTGGACATCGACCACTTCAAATCGGTGAACGATACTTACGGCCATCTGATCGGCGATGAGGTATTGATCATGTTCGCACGCCTGATACGCGAGAGCTTTCGCTTCCAAGACCAGATATTCCGTTTCGGTGGAGAAGAGTTCGTCGTTGTGACACAACCCACGGATGCCGAATCGATCAAAAAAGTGTTCGACCGTTTCCGGCAGAACGTCGAGACCCACAGCTTCAGCCAGGTCGGGCGCGTCACAGTCAGTATCGGCTACAGCCAGCTCACCACCAGCGACACCCCACCCGATGTGATCGATCGATCAGATGAAGCGCTCTACTACGTTAAGCAAAATGGTCGCAATGGACTAGCGAGCTACGAAGAACTGGTGGCCTCCAATAAATTAACGGCTAAGCATTTCCAATCGAGCGATATCGAGCTGTTCTGATATACACGCTCAAATACCCGCCCACCACAATCTCAATCGCAATCCCAATTCGGTGGTGTAACCCACTTCGACGAACTGTATCTGCCCATCTGGCGCGATGATGAAGCTGGCAGGCACGGCATGCACACCCCACGCTTCGGAGATACTGCCATCAGGATCATTCACGGTTGGAAAAGCGATGCCCTGCTCTTTCATGTACTGCGTCACTTCGTTGGTGAGTCCACTATTCATGGCAACGGTGATGGTGTTGGGATAGTCGTGCGCGATGGCGGCGATATTGCCTTGTTCAGCCCGGCACACGCCACACCACGTCGCCCAGAAGTGAACTAATGTTGGCTTGTCTGGATGCGCTGGCAGTTCGTAAAGCTGCTGAGTAAGGGTCACGCCTTTCAACACCGGTGCGACACCACTCACCATATCGCGTTGTTGCCACAGACGAAAGCCAGTCACCACCACGATGATGACGAGCGCATTGATGGCGTAGCGCCGCCATTTGCTTAGTTGTGACTTGCTGGTTGGCTGTTCAGACATCTATTAGAAATCGCCCCAAGGACTTTTGGATGCGTTTTTTGTCTTCGTCTCGAACTTCTCGATATCGCGCCGATCCCGCTTGGTGGGACGACCTTTGAAAGAGGGGAGTGGAAGTGCTTTGTTCTGCTCAGCGATCTGAGCACGGCGTGCTTTGCTCTCGTCCGTTTCGCGATAGAGCTTCTGCGCTTCTGGAGCGCCGCCGCGCTTATTGGAAAGACCCAATACTTCCACGTCGTAGTAGATCTGTCCTTGGCGAACGAGCAATCTATCCCCTACGCCAATGGTTTTGGCAGGTTTGATGCGCGCTTCATTCATCGTGACCTTGCCGCTCTCAACGGCATCTGAAGCGATGCTGCGCGTCTTGTAAAAACGCGCCGCCCACAACCATTTATCGACACGTAGTTTTTCGTGTTCGTCATTCATTGTCTATGCCCACTTGCACGACTTTTCAAATCATCTTCAACAAAGCGCAATATCGTTTCGAACAATACTTCACGTGGAAAAGCGTTGTTGTGACTCAGCAGTCGATTCCAGATAGAGCGCTTGGAGCGATTGAACGGCAGTGCCACCGCCCAATGATCACTCTTGATGTAACCGAGCAAGGATGCACCCGGCAACACCTGGTCATGGATGAGCATGTGGCTGTCGTTGCGCGGCTCTACCTCCGCCAGTTTGCCGTACAGAAAGCCAAGGAACCAATGCATCCTTTGCGGCGAAGTGAAGGTGACCAATGAGTAATAACGGATGCCCTGAGGCAAGGTGTTCCAATTCTTTTGTAGCCAATGCAGACATCGATCGCGGCTGATGCTCTTTAAGAAATTCTCGTTGATGTGTGAACAAGCTTTGGGTGTCGGCAACAACTCTAGGAGCTTCTTGTAACGATTGAGCCAATCCGCCAAGGGGCTGCCACTCACCACACCCGCCACGCTGATCAAGGCTCGTAGATTCTTAGGCGTCTCATCACCCATGCGGCGCAAAGCTTCTAGCGTGTCCGGCACACCTTTGGAATAAGCGACGATGATGACATTGGCCGCATCTTCATGCTTTCGGATAGCCGCTTCAACGATCTTCGCATTGTGTTCGGAGGTGGCGATGCCGCGCACGGGGACGACTTCGATGGTCGTATATCGTGGCTTGAGGTAGTCGTATTCCGTTGTTATATCGACTGAGTTTCCTTCACCGAAGGGTAAGGCGACATCAGAGACACACTCCCACAGCACACCAGAGACGATGATGACCACGAGATCGGAACGTGCGGCCGATAGTTCGGCGGGTTGCGCCGACGAAGGTGTTTCTCCAAGGTCGTGCAAGATGCGCTCGACCGTGCGCTCATCTGGATATTTCCCATGACGGAGTTTTACGACTTGACCGAGGAGACTGCGAAAGCCTGCACGCCCATCACTCACAGACGGCATGCCCAGTGGATGCAACACAATGGGAGGTGGCAACTCCTTCTCGCGCAGCATGTAGGTGCCAAACAGGAATCGCCATGCCCACAACAAAGCGAACGCACCAACGAACCACCAAGCATTTTGTGTCACTACGAACAACAAGAGTGACAACACCAACAACATGACGAGAGACACTTTCACATCAGCCTCCGCAAAACAGTTGCTCTCGTTACTTCACGCAGTCCACATAATAAAAACGTTGCCCATCGCGATTCTCAGCAACCAGTCCGTGGATATCGGTCTCGAAACCGGGGAACTTCTTGTTGAAGTCACGCGCGAATTTGAGGTAATCCATGATGGTCTTGTTGAAGCGTTCACCTGGGATGAGCAAGGGAATACCGGGCGGATAAGGTGTCAGCAGCACAGCGGTGACGCGTCCTTCCAGATCGTCGATCGCGACACGCTCGATCTCGCCATGCGCCATCTTGGCGAACGCATCAGATGGCTTCATCGCGGGGATCATGTCGGACAGATACATCTCGGTGGTCAGCTTCGCCACATCGTTAGCTTTGTAGATGCCGTGGATCTGGTCGCACAAGTCCCTCAGGCCGATCTTCTCGTAGCGAGGGTTCTTGGCGATGAACTCTGGCAGGACACGCCACAGCGGCTGGTTCTTGTCGTAGTCGTCCTTGAACTGTTGCAGCTCGGTCACCATGCTGTTCCAACGGCCCTTGGTGATACCGATGGTGAACATGATGAAGAAGGAATACAGGCCGCACTTCTCCACCACCACGCCATGCTCGGACAGATATTTGGTGACGATGCTGGCTGGGATGCCGCTGTCGGCGAAGTCGCCATCCACGTCCAATCCGGGCGTAACGACCGTGGCCTTGATCGGATCGAGCATGTTGAAACCTTCGGCCAGATTGCCGAAGCCGTGCCAACGATCATCCGCACGTAACACCCAATCCTCGCGGTCGGCCATCCCGTCTTCCGACAGGTAGTCAGGACCCCAAACCTTGAACCACCAATCTGCGCCCCACTCCTCATCCACCTTGCGCATGGCGCGGCGGAAATCGAGTGCTTCTGCGATGCTTTCCTCCACCAGCGCGGTGCCGCCAGGCGGCTCCATCATCGCTGCAGCCACGTCGCACGAGGCGATGATGGCGTATTGCGGCGAGGTGGACGTGTGCATCAGATAGGCTTCGTTGAAGCAGTCGCGGTCGAGTTTGCGCGTCTCGCTGTCACGCACCAAAATCTGTGACGCTTGCGACAATCCAGCCAACAATTTGTGAGTGGATTGTGTGGCGAAGATCATCGACTCTTTAGCGCGAGGACGGTCTTTGCCTATAGCGTGCATGTCTTTGTAAAAATCATGGAAGGCAGCATGCGGCAACCATGCCTCATCGAAGTGCAAGGTATCGATCTTGCCGTCGAGCAAGTTCTTGAGTGTCTCTACGTTGTACAACACGCCGTCGTAAGTACTTTGGGTGATTGTCAGCACGCGCGGCTTGCGTGACTTGTCTTTGATGAAGGGATTCGCGTCGATCTTGCGCTGGATCTCTTCTGGTTGGAATTCACTCAAAGGGATAGGACCGATGATGCCGAAATTATTGCGTGTGGGGCGCAAGAAGACCGGGACAGCGCCAGTCATCATGATGGCGTGCAGGATGGACTTGTGACAGTTGCGATCGACCACCACGATGTCGTCTGGCGCAACGGTTGAGTGCCACACGATCTTGTTCGAAGTGGACGTACCGTTGGTGACGAAGTACAGGTGGTCCGCATTGAAGATGCGCGCCGCGTTGCGCTCGGACGCAGCGACAGGGCCCGTGTGGTCGAGCAATTGCCCCAACTCATCCACCGCGTTACACACGTCGGCACGCAACATGTTCTCGCCGAAGAACTGGTGGAACATACGACCGACAGGCGACTTCAGGAACGCCACGCCGCCTGAGTGACCAGGACAGTGCCAAGAATACGAACCGTCTTGCGCGTAATCCACCAACGCACGGAAGAAAGGCGGCGCGAGTGAATCCATGTAGGACTTGGCCTCACGGATGATGTGACGCGCCACGAATTCAGGCGTGTCCTCATGCATGTGGATGAAGCCATGCAGTTCGCGCAGGATGTCGTTCGGGATGTGGCGCGAAGTGCGCGTCTCACCGTACAGATAAATGGGGATGTCTGAGTTCTTGTAGCGGATCTCTTCCACGAAAGCGCGCAAGGTACGCAATGCCACCTCTGTCTCTTCATCACTTCCTGCACCAAACTCTTCATCGTCGATGGACAAAACGAAAGCGGATGCGCGGCTCTGTTGTTGCGCGAACGAAGTCAGATCACCGTAGCTGGTCATACCGACCACCTCGATACCTTCTTTCTCCAGCGCGTCCGCCAGATCGCGGATGCCGTGACCACTGGCATTCTCCGAGCGGTAGTCTTCGTCGATGATGATGATGGGAAAATTAAACTTCATAGCGGCATCCTAAAAAAAGAGGAAACATTGAGTTGAACAATAGCACTCTGCAACGAAGCACAGATGAAGTTTGATTTCAGTGCAGGCTCATATTGACCGAAGGTCAATGTGACGCCGTAACTAAAATTGAATTTCATGTGCGGCTCCCTAAGGGATATTACAAATTAAGAATGGTGCGAATCTTCGCAGTCTAGCGGTGGTTTGTTACAAGGAATGATCATTCCTGTGGTGGATACGAACTCTCAAGGTTGTTCATCAGCTCGATGAACACAGCGCGCACCTGCTTCTCGTCGCACCCCATTAGCACAGCATCTTCCAAAGCGTCTTGGAAGACTTGGCGTATCTCGATGAGGTTCTCTTGCAAGACTTTGTTCTTCTCCACGCAAGCGATGACATCGCCAGTGGGAGAACGCCAGATGATCTGCTTACGGTCAGGCATTTAGATCTTGGGCAGGGTGACACCGACCTGGCCTTGATACTTGCCACCACGGTCTTTGTAGGATGTCTCGCACACTTCGTCGCTCTCGAAGAACAGTACCTGCGCCACGCCTTCGTTGGCATAGATCTTCGCGGGCAACGGTGTGGTGTTAGAGAACTCCAACGTCACATAGCCTTCCCACTCGGGCTCGAACGGGGTGACGTTGACGATGATGCCGCAGCGCGCGTAGGTGGATTTACCCAAGCACACGGTCAATACACTGCGCGGGATGCGGAAGTATTCGACGGTACGCGCCAACGCGAAGGAATTGGGCGGGATGATGCAATAGTCAGCCTCGACGTTCACGAAGGAGCTCGGGTCGAAGTTCTTGGGATCGACGATGGTGCTGTTGATGTTGGTGAACAGCTTAAATTCGCGCGAGCAGCGGATGTCGTAGCCGTAGCTCGACGTGCCGTAAGAAACGATCTTCTGACCGTTCACTTCCTTCACTTGGTTCGGCTCGAACGGCTCGATCATGCCGTGCTGTTCGCACATGCGGCGTATCCACTTGTCTGACTTGATGCTCATGCTGATTCCTTGAGGGGTTTGTGCGGGCGCGATTTTACCCAAATTCCTCGGCGGTGCGTGGGTTTTGCTACAATCGCGCCTCGTTAAAGGAATCACGCCACATGACTCGCAAAATACTCGTTACTTCAGCTTTACCCTATGCCAACGGCAGCATCCACCTCGGCCACCTCGTTGAATACATCCAGACCGACATCTGGGTACGCTTCCAAAAGATGCGCGGCAACACCTGCCACTACGTATGTGCCGACGATACCCACGGTACGCCCATCATGTTGCGTGCTGACAACGAAGGCATCACACCCGAGCAACTCATAGCCCGCGTATGGCAAGAACACTACGACGATTTTGCCGCCTTCCATGTGGCGTTCGACAACTACGGCTCGACCAACTCGAACGAGACTAAGGAATTCGCACAAGGCATCTACCGCAAACTGAAGGCTGAGAATCTCATCGAGGTGCGCTCCATCGAGCAGTATTTCGACCCCGTCAAGAACATGTTTCTGCCGGACCGCTTCATCAAGGGCGAATGCCCGAAGTGTCATGCCAAAGACCAGTACGGCGACAACTGCGAAGTGTGTGGCGCGGCGTATGCACCGACCGACCTCATCGCCCCCTTCTCTGCGGTATCAGGCGCGAAACCCGAACTGCGCAATTCCGATCATTACTTCTTCAAGCTCTCTGCCGACTCCTGCCAGAAATTCTTGCGCGAATGGACACGTAGCGGTTCGTTGCAAAATGAAGCCGCGAACAAGATGCAAGAATGGTTGGGCACGGAAGGTGAGAACAAGCTGACCGATTGGGACATCTCGCGTGACGCACCTTACTTCGGCTTCGAGATCCCTGATGCGCCGGGAAAATATTTCTATGTGTGGCTAGATGCACCTGTCGGTTACATGGGCAGCTTCAAACAACTCTGCAACAAGAGTGGCATCGATTTCAATGACTACTGGAAACAAGGCTCGGATGCCGAGCTGTACCATTTCATAGGCAAGGACATCCTTTACTTCCACGCGCTGTTCTGGCCCGCGATGTTGCAACACGCGGGCTTCCGCACGCCGACCAAGCTGTTCTCGCATGGCTTCCTCACCGTCAACGGCGAAAAGATGAGTAAGTCGCGCGGCACCTTCATCACTGCGCGCAGCTACATCGACCACATCAAGAACACAGAATACCTGCGCTACTACTACGCTGCGAAACTGAATGGCTCAATGGAAGACCTCGATTTGAATCTTGAGGATTTCGTAGCGAAAGTGAACAGCGATTTGATTGGCAAGTACGTCAACATCGCCAGCCGTTGTGCGGGGTTCATCAGCAAGAAGTTCGACGGCAAGCTCGGCGCCGTAGACGCTAGTGCGACAGCAGAATTCAAATCGACTTTCGACAAGGGCGAAGTCGCCCGTTGCTACGAAGATCGTGACTACGCACGCGCACTGCGCGAGATCATGCGACTGGCTGATGTGGCGAACCAATACATCGCGGAGAAGCAACCTTGGGCGATGGCTAAACTCGAAGGCAAGGAAGCGGAATTGCACGAAGTGTGTTCTACCGCCATGACCCTATTCCGCGACCTGACGCTATATCTCAAACCCGTGTTGCCAGAATTGGCTGTGCAGGTAGAGAGTTTCCTGAACATCGCACCGCTGACTTGGAGTGGCGCATGGCAAGCTCTGCCTTCCGGCCACACCATCAACACCTATCAACATCTTGCGACGCGCCTCGACTCTAAACTCATCGAAGGCATGATCGCCGCCAACCAAGAAAGCTTGAAATCCATGACCGAAACCACTGCTGTCGCCAAACCCGCCATCGCCCCTATCGCTGAGACCATCAGCATCGACGACTTCAGCAAGATCGATCTGCGTGTGGCGCGTATCGCCAATGCCGAGCATGTGGAAGGTGCAGAGAAATTGTTGAAACTGACGCTGGACATCGGCGAAGAGAATCCACGCACCGTTTTCGCAGGCATCAAATCCGCTTACGACCCAGAGAAACTGAAAGGTCGCATGACGGTGATGGTGGCGAATCTCGCACCACGCAAGATGAAGTTCGGCATGAGCGAAGGGATGGTGCTGGCTGCTTCGGGCGAGACGCCAGGTTTGTTCGTCCTGTCGCCGGATGATGGCGCTCAACCTGGCATGCGTATCAAATAATCGCACCTCACAATTCGGGCTACGCACATGGACTACGACATCCTCATCATCGGCTCCGGCCCCGCCGGACAACATGCTGCGTGGCAAGCGGCACGGATGGGGAAGCGTGCAGCCATCATCGAACGTAAACCCAAGATAGGCGGTACTGGACTACAGACCGGCACCATCCCCAGCAAAGCGATGCGCGAAGTGGCGTATCTGCTCTCGCGCTCTGGCGGCATGCGGCAGGCGCTGGCACCCGACAGTCGTGGTCGCCACGGCCTGCTCGCCGACGCGGTACGCCGCAAGGAAGGCGTCATCGCGCAGCAGGAATCGGTCATCTTGCAACGTTTGTTGCGCCATGGCGTGGCACTCATCCCGGGGGAAGCTTCCTTCGTCGATGCACATACGTTACAAGTCGTGGATGCCAGCGGTAACACGCGCAAGCTCTCCGCCGAAGTCATCCTGCTCGCCAGTGGCTCGCGCCCGCGTCGTCCTAGCAACATCCCCTTCGACAAGAAGACCGTCCTCGATTCCACCTCCATCCTGAATCTGCGTCACTTGCCAGACAGTCTGTTGGTGGTAGGTGGCGGCGTGATCGCTTGCGAATTCGTCTCCATCTTCGCCGCACTCGGCGTGCAGGTCTGCGTGGTGGATAGCCACGCGCAGCTGTTGGAATATCTGAGTGAGGACGTAGTGGGTGTACTGGCGGAAAGTTTCCTTGGCATGGGCGTTGAATTCCACATGCAAGAACGTGTGGTGGAGATCCGCAAAGAAGGCAACGGCACGCTCACAATTTTGGAAAGCGGAAAACAGATACGCACTGACGCCGTGCTCTACGCGCAAGGCAGAGAACCCAATAGTGGCGGCTTGAATGTGGAACGCGCTGGCATCGCGGCACAGGATGGTTGGATCGCGGTCAACACGCATTTCCAAACCAATGTGCCACACATCTTTGCCGTCGGCGATCTGATTGGCCGCCCGGCACTTGCCTCGACCGGCATGGAGCAAGGCCGCACTGCCGTACTGCACGCCTTTGGCGGTGAGCAGCA
Source organism: Sideroxydans sp. (assembly GCA_013824485.1). Taxonomy (GTDB): domain Bacteria; phylum Pseudomonadota; class Gammaproteobacteria; order Burkholderiales; family Gallionellaceae; genus Sideroxyarcus. The sequence continues at coordinate 701 of PNNY01000002.1, read as the reverse complement.
TGTGAGCGCAGAGAATCTACCGATGGCGGTCTACACCATTCCCGAGATCTCCTACGTCGGCAAGACAGAGAAAGAAGTGCAGAAGGAGAACATCCCTTACATCATCGGTCGCGCTTATTTCAAAGACAGCGCGCGCGGACAGATCATCGGCGACGCGCAGGGAATGCTGAAACTCATCGTGGATGCGCGCAATGAAAAATTATTGGGTGTGCACATCGTTGGCGAACAGGCCAGCGAGTTGGTGCACATCGGACAACTGGTGATGAATCTGAATGGCACAGTACGTGATCTCATCAGCAATGTGTTCAATTACCCGACGCTGGCCGAGTGTTACAAACTCGCCGCACTCGATTGCACGCATCAACTTGAACAACGTAAGACATAACGGTGACTGAGCATCATCTATGAATAATTCTCTGCTGGCGAAGTTCTCCAAGTATTTCCGCCCACGTCTCATCGACGCACTCCACGGCTACGATCGGTCTCGCTTCACAACCGACGTCACGGCCGGCATCACGGTCGGCGTGGTAGCCCTCCCCCTCGCCATCGCTTTCGCCATCGCCTCCGGCGCGAAACCCGAAGCAGGTATCGTCACCGCCATCATCGCTGGCTTCATCATCTCCGCGCTCGGCGGCTCACGCGTGCAGATCGGCGGGCCGACGGGTGCGTTCATCGTCATCGTGTTCGGCATCATCGCGCAG
>PNNY01000001.1 GCA_013824485.1 Sideroxydans sp. | reverse complement strand
CTTGCTGTTCATCTCCTGCAAAGAAACGCCCAATATCTGGCTCGCACTGGCATTCGTAGAACGAAGATTGAGTTGTTCGTCCAACACCAATACGCCGGAGGAAAGGTGAGCCAACACGCTTTCCAAGTGAGCCTTTGCATCTTCAACTTGTCGCTGCTGTTGCTCGCCCAAACGCTTCGCAGCTGAAAGCTGAGAGGTCATCTGATTGAACAATGCTGTCAAACCACCCAGCTCATCTTTACTTTGCACGGGATAGCTACTACTGAAGTCGCCCTTGGCTACGGCACGTGTACCCTCGGCAAGTGCGGCTAGTGGTGCACTCAGTCGTGCACTGAAAAAGAATGCCGCAGACACTGCACTCAGCACCACGATCAATAAAGACAGTGTCAATGTTATCCAGTAAAGACGCTTCAAGCCCAATCTAGACAAAGTCAGTTGTTGATAGTCGCCATACACCGACTGCACCGTCTCGGCATCCGCAGCCAATTGTTTGGGTACAGGCTGCGCAAATTGTAAGACTCGCCTTTCATCCGCCCATTGCAAAGAGTGGATCGGTACTAATACACGCAACATTAAGCTGTCATCTGGTAACGCATCTACCGTGCTGTAGCTACCGCGCGACCAAGCCTCTCTCATCATTGAGCTATTTGGGGAATCCATCTTTGCGCTACGTTTCTTTCCTGCCGCCGCAAGTAGCTTGCCATTATTTGCGAATATCGCCGCTTCTTGCACTCCGCCTTCCGCGATGAAGCGCGCTAGGGTCTCTGCATTCCTACTTGGGTCTTGGTCTGCCACGATCATGGCAACGAACTGTCCTTTCTTGGTCAGTTCATCCAAGCCATTCTGTAACGTACTCCGTGCGAGATTCAAACCTCCCTCCAAGGCTTTTTCCACACGCACATCGAACCAAGATTCGATACTCTTTCCAAGGAATTGCACCGATACCGCATACATCAACACGCCCGGCAACACGGCGATCAAAACGAAGAATGCCGCTAAGCGTAATGTGAGTTTCGCGCCATACACTTTTTGTTTGAGCTTGATTCGTAGTTGCCAGAACTGGTAGGCGACCAAAACAAACAAGCCGACTGCCAAGGCACCTGTAAGCGCCAATAGGGTGAAGTAGCTTCGCGATAGAAGATTGGTGTCGGCGCTGATGCTAGAGAGCATGAACAACAATACAGCTCCTGCTACACCACAGAATAGGATCAGATATTTCATTTCTGATCCTCGCTTCCTGGCGCTTCTGGACTGATGTCCCAGTGGTACAACTTAGATTCGACACTCCACTGGTCACTCGTCAATGCGTTGACTTGGAGCGGCTTGGGCAATTGCGTCAAATCAAGACGCATCGCTGCGGTCGCCCCGATCTGACTATTCTTTTTGGTCAATCGAGAAAGGTAGCCCCCTCCCGAGTTATCCAATAAATCAACTGGGATGGGGGGAGAAGTCTGGTATCCGACCACACGCAAAGCATCCTTAAGTTCAAAGAAACTTTGAAACAGGCCGCCGCGGGAAAGACGATATTGCCGAGTAAGGGTGTTGTAACTCAGCTTGGTGGTTTGCTCAAAACTCTCGATATCAGTATCCAACCAATACCAGCGTGATCGATGGACCGCTAATTCGCTTACGAAATATAGGGTGACCCCACGTTTGAGTGCTTCTTCCACACTCGGAGGCAACACGATTTTAAAGTCTGCCGTCAGGCGGTAGCCTTCTTCCGTGAGGCGCGCCTCGACTTTATTGACCTCGATACCTTCAGCGCTCACGCTGGATGCAAAGCAGATGCAACAGAGCAGGCAGACTGCTCTGATGAGTTCCTTAATGATGTTTGTGCAGCAACGCATAAAAGAATCCATCGTGCTGTTCGTCTGGCAACAATTGCCCTGTAGTCGCAACATCCGTAATCAGGGGCGTCATCTCTTGTAAGGCTTCGGGATGCTTTGCTAAAAAGCCATCGATCACGTATTGGTTCTCTCTCGCAAAGACAGAACACGTACAGTAGAGCAATCTACCACCGTTATCCAACAGTGCCCACAATGCTTCCAATATCTGCGCTTGCTGTCTGGCGAATGAATCAATATCCGCTGGGCGACGTAGCCACTTTATATCTGGATGACGCCGTACTACGCCCGAAGCGGAGCAGGGCACATCGGCCAAGATACGCTGGAACAGCTTGCCATCCCACCAATCGTTCGGTGTCGCGGCGTCACCACAGACCACCTGCGCCTGCAAACCCAGCCTTTGTAGATTCTCTCTCACGCGTGTGAGGCGTTGCTCTTCTTTATCCAACGCCAGCAATTCGATATCCGCCATCTCCAACAGATGCGCCGCTTTACCGCCGGGCGCTGAGCAAGCATCCAACACTCGCATACCCGCGCTGACCTGCAATAGCTGTGCTGCATATTGTGCACCCGCATCCTGTACCGATACCCACCCTTCAGCGAACTTCGGCAAGCGTTCTACTCCGACTGGGTCATTCACGATGAGCGCATCGGGTGCCACGATTCGCGCAGCGATACCCTGCGTTTCGAGCAAGGCTAGATATTTAGATGCACTCGTATGCCTAGCGTTGACCCGCAATGTCATGGGGGGATGTTGATTCCCCGCAGCGAGGATGGCTTGAGCTTTTTCGCCGTACTGCTTTTTTAGAGCATCTATCCACCATTGAGGATAAGAGTACTTGCTTGCATCTTCAGTATCCGCCGCAAGCAACAACGATTCGCGCTGACGCAGATAATTGCGTAACACCGCGTTGATCAAACCACCCGATCTTGGATTGAGGCGTTTCGCTGCACTCACGGCTTGATCCACGATCACATACTGTCCCGCCTTGGTGAATTCAAGTTGATACAGCGCGATCAATAGCAAATATTGGATCAGCGGGTCACGCGCAGGATGGTCCATCAACTGATCACGCATGAACGCGAGTTTGCCGTAATGACGCAAGGTGCCGTAACACAAGTCTTGCAAAGCGCCGCGTTCTTGCGCGGTGTACGCTGTATGTTGACGCAAGCTCTCCGACAACACTTGATTGAGGTTGCGCCCTTCAAAGACGCTGATGATGATCCTTGCTGCTTCGAGTTGGATAAGTTGCATTGTCAATACGCGCCGAAGCGATCACCGATCTTGATTGGAAAGCTCTGGACGAATTGTGCGATGGGCAGCGCTTTCCCACCCGGTTTTTGCATGACTTCGATACCTAACGCATCTTTGCCGCAAGCGACCCAGATGCATTCTTTGTCGATGGCTAGAATGGTGCCCGCAACATTTGCCCCAAGATCCTGTTGGCGTTGGCGGGCGCGTATGACTTTGATTGGCGTATCCCCCATCGTTGTGTGCGCAATAGGGAAAGGGTAGTAGCCACGTACGGCACGATCTAATTGAACTGCCTCCAAAGCCCAATCGAGCAAAGCCTCACTTTTACTCAACTTGGCCGCATAGGTAGCAAACTGGTCATTTTGTTTTTCTGGACGCAGTTGTTGTTGCTCGACGTGTTGCAATGTTTCGATTATGGCTTGTGCGCCTAACCCAGCAAGCTTGTCATGCAAGGTCTCCGCCGTATCGAGTTCCGTTATCTCACACACCTTCTTTAACAACATATCACCCGTGTCTAGGCCGACATCCATTTGCATGATGGTGATACCTGTTTCTTTATCTCCCGCCAAGATAGCGCGTTGTATCGGTGCCGCACCGCGCCAACGGGGCAATAAAGAAGCGTGTATGTTCAAACACCCCAGCTTGGGTAGTTGTAGCACCACTTGCGGAAGGATCAATCCGTAAGCTGCGACGACCATCAGGTCAGCATTCAGCACGGCGATCTCTTTTTGCGCTTCTTCTTTCTTTAGCGTCACCGGTTGCATTACTGGGATGCCGCGTTGAAGTGCTAGTTGTTTCACTGGACTGGTGGTCAGTTGCATGCCGCGCCCAGAAGGCCTATCCGGCTGCGTCAATACCGCTACGACTTCGTGCTTGTCCAACAATGCCGCCAAGGCATGAGCGGCAAAGTGGGGAGTGCCTGCAAATATGATTCTCACTAGATTGAACCGTTAAAGCGTCTCGCGTCGTTGCTTCTTCAGCTTGGCGCGGATGCGGGTCTGTTTAAGGTGGGACAGATGTTCAACGAACACTCGGCCTTGAAGGTGGTCCATCTCGTGTTGGATGCATACGGCCAGTAAACCATCCGCTTCTAATTTGAATTCCTTGCCATTCTCATCCAGCGCTTTAACGACGACGCGCTCAGCACGCGTAACATTCTCATAGATGCCTGGAACAGAAAGACAGCCTTCTTCGCTCTCTTCCTCGCCTTCAGCGTTCAGCAACACTGGGTTGATCAACACCTTGAGGTCGTCATGTTCTTCCGATACGTCGATCACGACGATGCGCTCGTGCACATCGATTTGCGTCGCAGCCAAGCCTACGCCCGGGGCTGCATACATCGTCTCCGCCATGTCTTTTATTAGTTTACGGGTCTGCTCAGTGACAGAAACCACAGATTTAGCCACCTTGTGTAGGCGAGGGTCGGGGTACTGCAGAATTGGGAGAAGTGCCATAAATGCTTGCCAACTGAAGAGACTACATGCAGAATTTAAACAGGTGCGCAAACTTTGCACCGCATTTCTTTACTTTGCTGGGGTTTTCCATGCGCAAGATTATATCGCTGATTTGTCTCCTGTTGCCCATCCTTGCTAATGCTGACGAGGTGCAGATACGCGAAGACGCGCCTGATCGCCACATCGTCGTTAAGGGAGACACCCTGTGGGACATCTCCGCAAAATTCTTCAAAGATCCATGGAAATGGCCTGAGATCTGGGCGCTCAACAAACAGGACATCAAAGATCCACACTGGATCTATCCGGGCAATGTGGTCTATCTAGATCGTCGCTCTGGCACGCTTTCGACGACCCCACCAACTGGCGATGCAACTTCGGTTGCACCTCAAACTACTGATAGCGCACCAGCCAACGGCGTAGAGAAATTCTCTCCTAAAGTGCGCGTGGTTGGCCAGAACAGTGAAGCCATCCCTGCTATCCCATTGAACATCATCGGCTCTTTCTTAAGCAGACCTCTGGTTGTTGAGGAGGAAGAGTTGGAGTCGGCACCATCACTGGTTGGCACCTATGAACAGCGCACATTGCTTTCGGCTAACGACCTTGCTTATGCCAAAGACTTGCCTACGGACAAAGGTGTGCAGTGGCAGATCTACCGACCTAGCGTGACCTTTGTCGATCCGGATACTGACGAAGAGTTAGGACGAGAAGTCCTATATCTAGGTGATGCCACTGCTGAAAAATTCGGCGACCCAAGCACCATGCGCATCACCAAGTCAGTATTAGAGATCAACAAAGGCGACCATTTTGCTCAGGCCGCGTCTGGCTACTCCGCAAACTTCCTTCCGCACGCCCCTAGCACCAACATCAATGCCAAGATTATCTCCATCTATGGTGGCGTTCAACAAGCCGGACAGCGTGCTGTCATCACTTTGAACAAAGGCCAGCGTGACGGAATAGAAGTGGGACACGTACTGGGTGTCTACCAAAAAGGCGAGGTCATCAAGACCAAAGGCTGGTTCACCCCTAACGTCGTTTTGCCTGACATGCGTTACGGTTTGGTAATGGTGTTCCGCGTATTCAACAAGGTATCGTATGCCTTGGTGATGGAAACGAAGTTGCCCGTTCAATTGCTGGATCGCGCAAGTACACCAGAATAAATGTTGCTAGACGCCTCACTCGCGTCCTGGCTCAAACTCAGTCAGATATCAGGGCTAGGTAACGAAGGTTTGCGGCGCTTGCTGCAAGCCTTTGGTTCACCCGATGCTGTTCTCGACGCTTCTGTCTCATCCCTCTCACAGCATGTAAAACCTACCGTTGCAAAAGCGGTCAAGGAAGATTGTGTTGCCTCCCTTCTGGATGTTGCTGCCACTTGGCTGAACGATCCACTCAACCACATCCTTACTATTGCCGATGCGGAGTATCCGCAAGCGCTGCTGAACATCTCCGACCCACCTTTAGTTTTATATGTGAAGGGGCGTATCGATCTATTGAACGTCCGCTCACTGGCTGTCGTCGGTAGTCGTATTTCAACGGCACAAGGTGCGCGCAATGCCGAAGCTTTTGCCAAAGCTGCTTCTGAGTCTGGATTATGTGTAGTCAGCGGCATGGCACATGGTATCGACACGGCGGCGCACAAAGGCGGTTTGCAAGGGGTGGGCTCAAGCATTGCCGTCGTAGGCACAGGGTTGGATAAAGTCTATCCAGCTGCCAATCGCGAACTTGCCCACCAGCTTGCACAGCACGGAACGATCGTCTCCGAATTCCCTCTTGGAACTCCGCCACTTGCTACAAACTTCCCCCGTCGCAACCGCATCATCAGCGGCTTGAGCGAGGGCTGCTTAGTGGTTGAGGCGTCACTACAAAGCGGCTCACTCATCACCGCCCGCATGGCATTGGAGCAGGGCAGGGAAGTGTTCGCCATCCCAGGCTCGATCCATTCGCCCCAGTCTAAAGGTTGCCACTCGCTCATCAAACAGGGTGCAAAACTGGTTGAGAGTGCGCAAGACATCTTGGAGGAGCTGGGTTTTGCCTCTGGGGCGGTGAAGATTGGTGGCAGCGCTGAGCATCCTCTTTTGACTCAACTTGGCTTCGATGCAGTCGATATCGAGACATTGACACAGCGTAGCGGCTTGACGATAGCTGAGCTATCCGCCATCCTGTTGCAACTTGAGCTGGATGGCGCAGTCGCGACTCTACCCGGCGGGCTTTATCAACGAATCGCTTAGAAAACCCCCTTTATGTTTGATATCTTGTTGTTTTTATTTGAAAGTTATTTCGATGCAGGGAGTTATCCCGAGCCCAATCGCCTCTCAGCGAAACTCACCGCGGCGGGTTTTGAAGAAGAAGACATCAACCAAGCTCTGACTTGGTTATCTGGCTTGCGCGAACTTTCGAATGCCACTTATCCGGAGAGCATCAATCACAGCGGCTTGCGGTGCTACACGGATTTCGAGGCGGAACGCATGAGTGATGAAGGGCTGCGTTTCATCGCCTTCTGGGAACATAACAAGATCATCACGCCTATCGAGCGCGAGATGATCATCGACCGCGTGGTCGCTTTAGGGCGCGATAAATTATCAGTCGATAAAGTGAAACTCATCGCATTGATGGTGCTCTGGAACCAGCACGAAGATCTCGATCCCATGTTGATCGAAGACCTGCTCACCCCAACCGAGGCGGCACAACTACACTGACCCCACATGGCAAAGAACCTTCTGATCGTCGAGTCTCCCGCCAAGGCTAAGACACTAAAAAAATATCTAGGCAAAGACTATGAGGTCCTAGCCTCGTATGGTCACGTGCGCGACCTCATACCGAAGAATGGCGCGGTCGATACCGAAAACGGCTATACGATGAATTACGAGACCATCGCACGTAATAGCAAACACGTCGATGCCATCGCCAAAGCCGCCGCCGAATCCGACACCATCCTGCTGGCACCCGACCCGGACAGAGAAGGGGAGGCCATCGCTTGGCACATCTCTGAGCTGTTGAAAGGTAAGCGCGCACTCAAGGGGAAGACCATGAAGCGTGTGGTCTTCTACGAGATCACCCAATCTGCTGTGCAAGAAGCGGTCGCTCACCCACGCGAGATATCTATGCCGCTGGTGAATGCCCAACAAGCACGACGCGCCTTGGATTATCTAGTCGGTTTCAATCTGTCGCCGCTGTTGTGGCGCAAGATACGTCCCGGTCTGTCGGCGGGTCGTGTACAGAGCCCAGCGCTGCGCCTCATCGTCGAGCGCGAACTGGAGATCGAGAAGTTCAAGAGCCAGGAATATTGGTCTGTGCATCTGGATAGCCAGAAGAACACTATCCCCTTCAAAGCCAAGCTGTTCCAGTTCCAAGGTAAGAAGCTTGATCAATTGAGCATCGGCAGCCAAAAGGAATACGATGCCATCCACGCCAAACTAGCGGATGCCAAGTTGCCACCCAAGGTGGTGCGTGTTGAAAAAAAGGGCAAGCAGCGCAGCCCCGCTGCGCCGTTCACGACCTCTACCTTGCAACAGGAGGCCGTACGTAAACTGGGTATGACCTCGGACCGCACCATGCGCACCGCGCAGTCCTTGTATGAAGGTGTCGATATCGGCGGTCAAACTATTGGTCTCATAACCTACATGCGTACCGACTCGCTTAGTCTGGCGAATGAGGCTGTGGCGGAGATCCGCGGCTATATCGGCGACAATTTCTCTTCCGATTACTTGCCGAGCAAGCAACCGACTTACAAGAGCAAATCGAAGAATGCACAGGAAGCGCATGAGGCGATCCGCCCAACTTCCGTGCTACGTACACCTGAGAGCTTGCGCGATCACCTCACCATCGACCAGATGCGTCTATACGAGATGGTTTGGAAGCGCACGCTCGCGTCGCAGATGTCTCCCGCGCGCTTCGATACCGTCAGCGTCGATATCCGCTTGAGCAGTGATGACACCTTGTTCCGCGCCTCTGGCCAGACCTTGGTGTTCCCCGGCTTCATCAGCGTCTATATGGAAGACGTGGACGATGCCGAAGAGGAAGACAGCGCCAAGTTGCCACCGTTGGTAGAGGGAGATGTCTTGCCAGTGGATAAGCTCTACGGTGAACAACACTTCACCCAGCCGCCGCCTCGCTTCTCGGAAGCCAGCTTGGTTAAAGCCTTGGAAGAGTTCGGTATCGGTCGCCCCTCAACTTACGCCACCATCATCTCCACCTTGCAAGCGCGCGAATACGCCACGCTCGACAAGAAGCGCTTCATGCCCACCGACGTGGGCAGGGTCGTCATCAAGTTCCTCACCGAACACTTCACGCGTTATGTGGATTATGGCTTCACCGCGAATCTGGAAGACGAGTTGGATGAAGTGTCCGAAGGTAAACGTGATTGGATCCCCGTCCTTGATGCGTTTTGGAAAGGTTTCAACAAGCTCATCGTTGACAAGAAAGACGTCGATCGCCCTGGCACTGAGATATTGGAAGAGGCCTGCCCTAAGTGCGGCAAACCCCTGTCCAAACGCCTCGGCAAGCGCGGCAGTTTCATTGGCTGTACTGGTTATCCCGAGTGCGATTTCACCCGCAGCCTAGGCGGTGAAGAGGCTGCGGGCGAAGCGCGCAAAGAGTTGGGTGCACACCCCGAGACCGAACAGTTGGTGCTGCTGTTGCGCGGTCCATACGGCCCTTACGTGCAGTTAGGCGAAGTGGTAGAGGGCGAGAAAACCAAGCCAAAACGTGTGTCTTGGCCCAAAGAATTGCCACTGGAACAAGCAGACCTAGCCCACGCATTGAAACTGCTTTCCTTGCCGCGCGACCTGGGTCTGCACCCAGAAACGGGCAAGAAGGTCATCGTCAACATCGGACGCTTCGGCCCCTACATCGGGCATGATGGCAAGTTCAAATCCATCCCACGCACCGATAGCATCTTCGACATCGCACTAGATCGCGCGGTGGAGCTGCTGGCGCAAGCCAAGACAGGCGGCAATACCGTCTTGCGCACGCTGGGCGAACATCCCGATGACAAAACCCCTGTGGAGATCTGTAGTGGTCGCTACGGTCCTTATGCCCGCCACGGCAAGGTGAATGCGACCTTGCCCAAGGACGTGACGCCGGAAGCGGTGACGCTGGAAGAAGCGCTGGAACTGATCGCCGCCAAAGCAGCGAAGGGTGGCACCGGCAAAGCTAAGACAACACGCAAGCCGGCGGTAAAGAAAACTACTGCCAAGACGACCACCAAGAAAAAAGCGGAAGCCAAGACAACGGTGAAGAAAGCTACGGCTGAAAAACCGGCGGTCAAGAAAACGGCCAAGTCGAAAACGACTACGACGAAAGCAGCAACCACTAAAAAGGCCGCCACTAAGCCTGCAGCAAAGAAAACCACGTCCAAGAAATAAGCCTAGGATTTTCTGTCCTAGGTTACCCCTCAACGACATCCCGAAAACCGTTTATGGCGCGTTTTGAGCGGCCTGTACTGAAAGCCCCGCGGCTATTGGGATTCAGGATTCCCGCCTGCCGAATGGGAATTTCGATGTCAGCTGTTTTCTAATGCTTGGGCTAAAAAAGAATCCGGCTCCTTGCGGAGCCGGATTTAGTGCTAGCTAAATAACAGCATCTATTTTTGGCTATACATCCAGATTCTTCACACCCAACGCATTCTTCTCGATGAACGCACGGCGCGGCTCGACCACATCACCCATCAGGGTGGTGAATATCTCATCTGCGCCAATCGCGTCTTCGATACGAACACGTAGCAAGATACGGTTCTTCACATCCATGGTGGTTTCCCACAACTGGTCTGGATTCATCTCGCCCAAACCTTTATAGCGCTGGATGCTAACGCCCTTTTTAGCTTCTTCCAGCAACCATTCGATGCCTTGCTTGAAACTGCCCACACCGCGCTTTTGTTCGCCACGAGCAACATAGGCGGTAGGGGAAATGAGGCCGTTCAATGCATCGGCGGTTTGGCGGATCTGCACGTAGTCGCCGCCTTCCAGAAACTCCTTGTCCAAGTAGCTCAAGGAATAATTGCCGTGGAATATCTTCTCTAAACGCAGGCGCAAGTCACCATTTTCATCGGCTTCGACTTCGGCTTTGATGACACCACCGCAGGCTTCTTCCAACAACTTGGCGCTCTTCTGCGCTTGTGTTGCGTCCGCCAAAGACAATGTCGGCAGAACCAGCAGGGCATGGCTGGCTTCGGGTGCAATAAAGTGCGAAAGACGATCGATGACGGCTTCCGCCAGGAAGTACTGTTTGGCGATCTGCTCCAATGCCTCGCCTTGAATCGGTGTGGCATCCAAAGCGGGGTAGAACATGGCGTTATTCAGTGCTGACTTGAGCATGTAGTTCTTCATCTCATGCTCGTCTTTGAGATAGCGTTCTTCCTTGCCTTGTTTGATCTTGAACAACGGAGGTTGGGCGATGTACACATGCCCTCGCTCGATGAGTTCAGGCATCTGACGGTAGAAGAAAGTCAGGAGCAAGGTGCGGATGTGCGCGCCGTCCACGTCCGCGTCGGTCATGATGATGATGCGGTGGTAGCGTAGTTTCTCGGCGTTGTATTCCTCTTTGCCAATACCCGTACCAAGCACAGTGATGAGAATGGCGATCTCTTGCGAGGCGATGAGCTTCTCGAAGCGAGCTTTTTCAACGTTCAGAATCTTGCCCTTCAACGGCAAGATAGCTTGGAACTTCCGGTCACGACCTTGTTTGGCAGAGCCTCCCGCAGAATCACCCTCGACTAGGTACAGTTCGGAGAGGGCGGGGTCTTTTTCTTGGCAATCTGCCAATTTACCTGGCAAACCGATGCCATCCAACACGCCTTTACGACGCGTCAATTCACGCGCTTTACGCGCCGCATCCCGAGCTCGTGCTGCTTCAATGATCTTGCCGCAGATAATCTTAGCGTCGATTGGGTTTTCCAACAGAAAGTCGGCTAGCTTTTGCGAAACAACTTCTTGTACCGCCGGCTGAACTTCGCTGGAAACTAGCTTATCCTTTGTTTGTGAAGAGAATTTTGGATCTGGAACTTTGACAGAAAGTACGCACGTCAACCCCTCGCGCATATCGTCGCCTGTGGTATCGACTTTGGCTTTTTTCGCCAACTCATTGTCTTCGATATATTTATTGATGACACGGGTCATAGCCATACGCAGGCCAGTCATGTGCGTACCGCCGTCACGTTGTGGAATGTTGTTGGTAAAACACTGCACAACTTCGGAGTAGCTGTCATTCCACTGCATGGCGACATCAACAGTGATGTTGTCTTTTTCCCCGCTCGCTTGAAAACTCTTGGGGTGCAACACCGACTTATTCTTATTCATGTATTCGACAAAACCCCGCACACCGCCCGAATAGGCGAAGTTCTCGCCTTTACCAGTGCGTTGATCGACTAACTCGATCTTTACCCCATTATTCAAGAAAGACAATTCACGCAGGCGCTTTGCCAATATCTCGTAGTGGAATTCGACGTTACCAAAGATCTCTTTGTCCGCAAGAAAATGGACTTCTGTACCACGCTTGTTGCTTTCACCCAATTCACGCACTGGGGATACTTCGATACCCTTTTGTTTTTCGATGAGTCGATTCACCACCGCGCCACGAGCGAACTCTAAGCCAAACTTTTTGCCATCACGGTAGGTAGTAAGCTTGAGCCATTCTGACAAACCATTGACGCAACTCACACCCACACCATGCAAACCACCAGAGACCTTGTAGCTGTTTTGATTAAATTTTCCGCCGGCATGAAGCACGGTTAGAACGATCTCTGCTGCAGAACGCTTGGGTTCGTGCTTATCGTCGAATTTAATACCAATAGGAATACCACGGCCGTTATCAGATACCGAGATGGAATTATCACCATGGATAATGACCTTGATATCGTCACAATGACCCGCCAAAGATTCATCAATGGCGTTATCCACCACCTCAAACACCATATGGTGTAAGCCTGTTCCATCAGACGTATCGCCGATGTACATCCCTGGACGTTTACGGACTGCCTCCAAACCTTCTAATTGTTGGATGCTTGATTCGTCGTAATTCTCACTCATTGGTTTTCTTTCTGTTTCACGTGGAACATTAAATACGCATTGGCATCACGACATATTTATAGTCGCTTTGCTCTGGGATAGTGATCAATAAGCTGCTGTTTTGGTCACCAAAAGATAGTGTGACATTAGCGCTGTTGATGTTGTTGATGCCTTCCAATAGGTAGTTCACATTGAATCCAATATCTAAGGCGGCACCTTGATAATCCGTCTCGATATCTTCTTGAGCTTCCTCTTGTTCGCTATTACTACTGATGATCTGTAGATTCTTTTCAGTCAACAACAGGCGCACACCACGGAATTTTTCGTTAGAAAGGATCGCTGCACGTTGTAGTGCTTGCAGAATGACTACTCGATTGAGTGTTAGGTTGTTGGTGTGGTTAGGGATGACGCGCGTGTAATCAGGAAATTTTCCGTCAATTACTTTTGAGGTAAGTACGATATCTGCAAAGGTGACGCGAACTTGTTTCTCTGCCAGTTCCAATTCCAATTTATCTTCTGAATCAGCTAAGAGTTTCAGCAACTCATTGACCGTCTTACGGGAAAGGATGACTTCTTTCTTGGGGTGTTCTGTAGCTAGTTTTTCAGCGATGTATGCCAAACGGTGTCCATCGGTTGCGATCAGTTTTATCGAATTTCCCTCGATGACCAACAACACACCATTCAAGTAATAACGGATGTCTTGTTGAGCCATTGCATGTTGGACCGAACCCAACAGACGCTTTAATTTTCCTTGTTCGATCTGAATCTTAACCGATCCAGCCAATTGTTCCGTCAGACTAGGGAAGTCTTGAGCGGGCAATGTCTGCAAGCTGAAACGGCTTTTGTTAGCTTTTACCAATAATTTATTCTCATTAGTATCAAGGCTAATAGTACTTTCATCAGGGATAGCTCTTAATATTTCTTGTAGTTTTTTAGCGGAGATAGTGATGGATTCAAGGCCACCTGTCGTTTGAAGTTCGGCCTTTAGTTGTGCCTCAATCTGTATTTCCAAGTCAGTCGTGACGAACTTCACGCCTTCAGTATTCTTTTTTAGAAGTACGTTTGAAAGAATAGGAAGTGGTTGCTTACGCTCTACGATACCAACAACCGCTTGTAATGGTTTGAGTAGGTCGTTTCGGCTGATCTGTTTAATAAACATATGTTTTTATCCTTAAATACTTAATAACAATAATAAGGCCAACTAAATCTGTGGGTAACTCAATAAAACCTATTTAATCAATTTACTAAATCACTTTTAACTTGTTATAAGAAACCTTGTTTACTTGTGAATAATATGTGTACTTCTTTTTCTACTTCTATTAAAACCTTAGTTATCTACAAAACGCCAACAGTCTTAAGTTACTTATCCTCTAAGCGTTTGGTGCAAAAGATTGAAGTCAGCTTCGATAGAGCTATCTGTATTTCTTAATGAATCTATCGTCTTACAAGCATGAAGAACCGTTGTATGGTCTCTACCTCCAAAAGCATTCCCTATTTCAGGAAGGCTAAGTTGGGTCAACTCCCGCGCTAAACTCATCGCGATTTGTCGTGGTCGCGCTATCACACGGGTACGCTTCTTTGATAGAAGATCGACTATCTTCAAGCGATAGAAGTCAGCAACCGTCTTTTGGATGTTTTCGATAGTGACTTGTTTGTTCTGTGCAGCGAGAAGGTCGCGCAAAGCTTCTTTAGCTAATTCGATGGATATCGTGCGCTTATGAAAACGCGCATATGCTTCGATGCGATTCAAAGCACCTTCAAGCTCACGAATATTTGAGCGGACGTGTTTTGCAATGAAGAAAGCTACATCTTCACTGATGGGCGCACCACTATTAGTGGATTTCTGCAAAAGGATGGCCACGCGCATCTCTAGGCCTGGTGGTTCGATAGCGACCGTCAATCCACAGGTGAAGCGAGAGGTCAGTCGAGGCTCTATACCCGATATCTCTTTTGGAAAGGTATCGCAGGTGATGACGACTTGTTTATTGGTATCGATCAAAGAATTCAATGTGTAGAAGAACTCTTGTTGGGTGCCAGGTTTATCAGCAATGAATTGGATATCGTCTATCAACAACAGATCGAGCGAATTGTAATATTGTTTGAATTCATCGAAGCTTTTGGTTTGAAAAGCTTTTACTACACCAGAGACATAATTCGTAGCATGAACGTAGCATATCTTGGCTTGTGGATTCTCTTTCGCTACGAGATTGCCGATAGATTGGAGTAAGTGGGTCTTGCCGAGGCCAACACCGCCGTAGATGAATAAAGGGTTGTATGCAGTTCCTGGTTTTTCAGCGACTTGTAACCCTGCGGCATGAGCAAGTTGGTTGGCCTTACCTGTCACAAAGGTGTCAAAAGTCAGCTGCGTATTCAATTTGCTGGTGGTTTTGGGTGCTTTGATGACGATGGGTGTATCAACAGTCTTAGGTGCAGGCGCTTCCGTGGTTTGTTTCCCAGAAGGTCTCTTTTCGATTCGAAGCTCAATCTCGGGTGCTGTATGAAAGAAAGAGGCTGCTCGTTTGGATATTTCAGGAAGGAACCGGTCTTGAATGATGCGTAAGGTAAAACTATTGGGCGCAGTGAGAATAAGACGATTGCCATCCACCTCGAAAATCAAGGGTTTGATCCAAGAATTGTATTGTTGAAGCGGCAGCTGCTCTTTGAAGAAGCGCTGGCAACTACCGGATAAACCCTGAGCTGACATAAAGGCATACTGTGAAAATCGATTAACCCAAGCATTCTACAAGCTCCCAGAAAAGTTATCCACAACATAAATTTGGCTTGACAGAAAGACCGCAACCGATTGTAATCGCGCGCTTTTCAATTCAGCCAACAAAGGAATAAATCATGAAACGTACCTTCCAACCATCCGTTGTAAAAAGAAAACGTACCCACGGCTTTTTGGTTCGTATGAAGACAAAGGGTGGTCGCGCTGTTATTGCTGCCCGTCGTGCCAAGGGCCGCGTACGCCTTGGCGTGTAAGCCAGAAAAGGCTTTTCTATTTCCTCGACGTTATAGATTGACGCGTCGAGAGGGCTTTTCGCGGATATTGCAGCAAAGGGCTAAAACATCCAATTGGTTTGCCCTGCATTCACAACCGAACGCAGAATCTTGCGCTAGGTTGGGTATATCGGTCAGCAAGCGAATCGTCCCAAGTGCAGTAAATCGCAACAGCATCAAGCGATTGATTCGCGAAAGTTTTCGAATACGAGAGAACACGGGAGTCGCTCGCGATATTGTAGTTCGTTTGCGCAAGCCTTTGGGTAAGCAAGATAAAACACAGGCGCGCACTGTTTTGGCTGAGATGTTGAGCAAAGCGCTGGCTACACAATGAAGCGGATCCTTTTATTAGCGCTTCGCGGCTACCAGCGCTTCATCAGTCCGATGTCCCCGCCATCATGTCGTTTCACCCCATCGTGTTCGCAGTATTCTTACGATGCCATCTCTAAATACGGCATCATCAAAGGGGTTTGGCTGAGCATCAAGCGGGTAGGGCGTTGCAACCCTTGGAATCTGGGTGGATACGATCCCATCCCTTAGTAAATTACAGGTGACACAAATGGATATGCGACGGTTATTCTTGTTCTTGATCTTTTCGTTCTCTCTCGTTGTCTTGTGGGGAGAATGGACGCGTCAGAATCAACCTGTTGTTGCATCCCTAGCCGCAACATCTAAAGACCCTTCAGCACCTCCAGTCGCCACTACCATTGCGCCCCAAACGGTTGCTACTGCTGCTGCGGTGGAAGCCCCAAAAGCGCCTACTGGCAAGACGATCACCGTTACTACCGATACACTTAAGGTTGAGATCAATTCGGCAGGTGGAAACATCGAGCGGCTAGATCTCTTGAAGCATCGCACCGCTAGCGACCAGACGAAATCCATAGTTTTGATGCAAAGGCAAGGCGACCAGACCTATTTGGCGCAATCTGGCTTGTTGGGTAAGGGCTTGCCTACCCACAACGCCGAGTTCCAATCTGAAGCGAGCGAGTACTCCTTGGCCGAGGGAAAAGACAGCATCGAGGTCAAACTCTCTGCATTGAATACCGAGGGCTCGCGAGTAACCAAGATCTATACCTTCCATCGCGCAAGTTATCTTGTCGATGTGGCATATGAGATCGAGAACAAAGGTGCCAGTGCTATTGCGCCATCAGCTTATTTCCAGCTGGTTCGTGATTCCACTTTGCCAGAAGGTGCTTCAGCTTTTGTCCCCACGTATACAGGTGCGGCGGTCTATACGGACCTAGAGAAGCTTTTGAAGATCGAATTTTCAGAGATCGAGAAGAACAAAGTTACTCTGCCTAAAGAACCAGACAATGGCTGGATCGGCATGGTGCAGCATTACTTCGTATCGGCCTGGTTGCCACAAGGCAAGACTGTTCGCGAGTTCTATACAAAACACCTAGACGGAAACCTCTTCTCTGTTGGAGTGATATTGCCTATCGCAAGCATCGAACCCAGCCAGACCGCCCGCATATCGACGCCGCTTTATGTTGGTCCAGCGGTAAGCCAACTGGATGATGTCGCTCCCGGATTGGGCTTGACGGTGGATTACGGCATATTCACAGTGTTTGCAGCTCCATTGTTCTGGTTGATGTCCTTCTTGAATGACTGGGTGGGTAACTGGGGCGTAGCAATCGTCTTGTTGACGGTACTGATCAAATTGGCCTTCTTCCCACTCTCTGCTGCCAGCTATCGCTCGATGGCGAAGATGCGTGTGGTAGCCCCCAAGCTGGAGCTGATCAAGAAGCAATACGGAGATGACCGCGAGCGCTTGAACAAAGCCATGATGGATCTTTACAAGACCGAGAAGATCAACCCCTTAGGTGGCTGTCTGCCCGTGTTGATACAGATACCAGTCTTCATCGGTCTGTATTGGGCAATCTTGGAAAGCGTAGAACTGCGACATGCACCGTTCTTTGGCTGGATCACAGACTTGTCGGCAACCGACCCTTACTACATCTTGCCGCTCATCATGGGCGCCAGCATGATCATCCAGTCGAAACTTAACCCAGTGCCGACCGACCCGATCCAAGCAAAAGTGATGCAGATCATGCCCATCGCATTCAGTGTGGTCTTCTTCTTCTTCCCAGCTGGTTTGGTGTTGTATTCGTTGGTGAACAACATCCTCTCCATCGGCCAGCAGTGGTACATCAATCGTGACGCAGATACCGCTCAAAAAGGTGTCACAAAAGCCTGACAATATCGCCGCCATCGCGACTGGTCCCGGTCGTGGTGGTATCGGTGTCGTGCGTATCTCTGGTCAAGGCCTTGCAGATATGGGCGTCTTGCTCACAGGCCGCCAGCTTCCGCCACGGTCGGCTGTTTACACCCCATTCCTTGCATCAGACCTTTCTGTCATTGACCAAGGCATCGCCTTGTTCTTCCCAGCCCCACACTCCTACACAGGTGAAGAGGTGCTGGAGTTACAGGGGCATGGCGGCCCAGCCGTGTTGCAATTGTTATTGCAGCGCTGTTTGGAATTGGGTGCTCGTCTTGCACAGCCCGGAGAGTTCACGCAACGCGCCTTTCTAAATGACAAGATGGATCTTGCCCAAGCCGAAAGTGTTTCTGACCTGATCGAAGCGACCACCCAACAGGCCGCCAGAAGCGCGGTCAGATCCATGCAGGGGGAGTTCTCCAACGCGATACACGCCGTTGTGGCCAAACTCATCGATCTGCGTATGTTGGTGGAAGCGACCTTAGACTTTCCGGAAGAAGATGGTATCGCTACCGTAGAGCGGGCTCGACTTGAAGGAAAATTGACTCAGATCCAAACCGAACTGGCTCACATCGAAGTCCTCGCAAAGCAAGGGAGCATCCTTAGGGAGGGTGCGCAGGTGGTCTTGGTGGGCGCGCCCAATGTAGGCAAGTCCAGCCTACTTAACCGTTTGGCAGGGGAAGAGGTGGCTTTGGTGAGCGAGATCGCAGGAACGACACGCGATGCCATCCGCCAATCATTACAGCTCCGAGGCGTGCCCTTGCATATCGTCGACACGGCAGGTTTGAGAGAGACTGATGACGTCGTAGAGCGGATGGGGATTGCTAGAACCCAGCAGAACATCGACCGTGCGGATCTGATATTGGTGTTGTTGGACGAATCCAATCCTGTGGAATCGGGCGAAATCGAAGCCATCCTTGAGCGCTTGCCGCAAGGGCTCCCACGCTTGTTCGTTCACAACAAAATGGATGTGGTGACACATAGGGCACATCAGGAACAAGTCGGCCATCTGTATGTGTCGGCAAAAACCGGCATGGGCGTCGACGCGCTACAAGACACCATATTAAAAACGATTGGTTGGCACCAAGAAGCGGGTGTGTTCATGGCGCGTGAGCGCCATTTGGTCGCTATCGCCAAGGCCAAGCAACATTTCGCCTCGGCTAGCCAGCATCTTGAAATGCACGAACTTCTGGCGGAAGAGCTCCGTTACGGACAAGCCGCACTGAATGAGATCACGGGTGAGTTTGTGGCAGACGACCTGTTGGGCGAGATATTCAGCCGTTTCTGTATTGGCAAATAATCTTTGTTTCACGTGAAACAATCGGTTTTGTAATCCAATCAGCCTGTTGTAAGATGCGCGTCCTTTTTCGCTGGCGGCATAATGGACTTTCCCGGCAAATTCGATGTGATCGTGGTGGGTGGTGGGCATGCTGGCACTGAAGCCGCGCTTGCCAGCGCACGTGCGGGCAGCAAAACCTTGTTGCTCAGCCATAACATCGAAACGCTTGGCCAGATGTCATGCAACCCATCCATCGGCGGCATCGGAAAAGGCCATCTTGTCAAAGAAGTCGATGCGCTGGGTGGTGCGATGGCGGCAGCGACTGACGAAGGCGGTATCCAATTCCGCATCCTGAATTCCAGCAAGGGCCCAGCCGTACGCGCGACGCGTGCGCAGGCTGACCGCATCCTGTACAAGCAAGCCATCCGCGGTCGTTTGGAAAATCAGCCTAATCTGTGGTTGTTTCAGCAGGCGGTGGATGACCTGACGGTCGAAGATGGTCGCGTAAGTGGTGTCGTGACTCAGCTAGGTTTACGATTCTCTGCGCGCAGCGTGGTGTTGACCACGGGTACTTTCCTTGCGGGACTGATCCATGTGGGGCAATCCAACTATCAAGCGGGCAGAGCAGGGGATCCGCCTGCGGTCAGTTTGGCGCATCGTTTGCGCGAGTTGAAGCTTCCTGTAGGTAGGCTAAAAACAGGGACGCCGCCAAGGATAGATGGGCGCACCATCGACTATTCAGTGATGCAAGAACAACACGGTGACGACCCTGTTCCGGTGTTCTCATTCATGGGAAACGCCAAGCAACATCCGCGTCAATTACCTTGCTGGATCACAGAAACCAATCAACGCACGCATGACATCATCCGTGGAGGTCTTGACCGTTCACCTTTGTTCACAGGGGTGATCGAAGGGGTAGGGCCGCGTTACTGTCCTTCTATTGAAGACAAGATCACGCGTTTCGCCGACAAAGCCTCGCACCAGATATTCTTGGAGCCGGAAGGGCTGACCACGCACGAGGTCTATCCCAATGGGGTCTCCACTAGCCTGCCATTCGATGTGCAGTTGGATCTGATTCACTCTATCAAGGGTTTAGAGAACGTCCACATATTGCGTCCTGGCTATGCCATCGAATATGACTATTTCGATCCGCGCGGACTGAAGAATTCTTTAGAGACCAAGGCTATCGATGGATTGTTCTTTGCCGGGCAGATCAACGGTACGACGGGTTACGAAGAAGCCGCAGCGCAAGGTTTGTTGGCGGGCGTGAATGCCGCCTTGTTCGCGCAGGAGCGCGAAGCTTGGTGTCCTCGCCGCAATGAGGCATATCTCGGCGTGATGGTCGATGACTTGATCACGCGCGGAGTCTCCGAACCCTATCGCATGTTCACCAGCCGCGCTGAATATCGTTTGCAATTGCGCGAAGACAACGCAGACCTTCGCTTGACCGAGATCGGTCGCAAGCTGGGTATCGTGGACGACGCGCGCTGGCAGCATTTCGAAGCGAAGCGCGAGGCGATAGTCCGTGAAGAGCAAAGACTGCGCAGCACGTGGGTCAATCCGCGCATGTTGGCGGAGGAAGATGCAATGCGCGTCCTAGGAAAGAACATCGAGCGTGAATATTCCCTGCATGAATTGTTGCGTCGGCCAGATGTCACCTATGCATCGTTGATGACTTTACCGACAGCGGGTGAGCCAGCCGAAGAGAGAGTGGCATTGCAGATCGAAGTCCAAGCCAAGTATCAGGGTTATATCGAGAAGCAGCAGGGCGAAATCGAGCAGCAGGAGCATTTTGAAAACCTTGGATTACCGTCGGATTTCGACTATCGCGGCGTACGCGGACTTTCCATAGAGGCACAGCAGAAACTCAATCAACACAAACCACAAACGGTAGGCCAAGCGGGTCGTATCTCAGGCATCACACCTGCCACCATCTCGTTGTTGTTGGTACATCTGAAGCGCGGATTCAAGAGCGCTCAAGTTGAGCAAACGCATGACTGAGGCTGATATCCTGCGGACGGGTGCGGTCGAAATGGGGCTGGATCTGGACGATAAGACGCAAAGCCAGTTACTGGCTTATGTTGATCTGTTGTTCAAGTGGAACAAAGTGTACAACCTGACGGCGATACGCGATAAGAGTGAGATGGTGAGTCACCACTTACTGGATAGCCTTGCTGTTGTGCCGCATCTTTGGTCTGGACGATGGTTGGATGTAGGGTGTGGCGGTGGCATGCCGGGATTGGTATTGGCAATCGTGAAACCAGATTGGGGCTTCACCCTATTGGATAGCAATACCAAGAAGACGGGCTTCGTACAGCAGGCGGTCATTGAGCTGGGGCTAAAGAATGTGAGTGTGCACTCCGGCCGTGTAGAGGATTGGCAGCCGGCTTACAAATTTGATGGAATCATCTCGAGAGCTTTTGCCGAGCTCGGGGATTTTTTGGCAGTGAGCAAGCACTTGATCGCTCCTGATGGTCGTTGGGCGGCGATGAAAGGTCAGCCAGAATCTGAGCTGGCGGGAGTGGCAAAAGGTTTTGAGATTGAGAAAATCGTTTCATTGAAAGTGCCGAGGATAGAAGCGGCGCGTAGTTTGGTGATCGCAAAGGTATCTAGGGAGCAGACTGCATGACGAAGATAATGGCTATAACAAATCAAAAAGGTGGCGTGGGTAAAACTACGACCACGGTCAATCTAGCAGCCAGCTTGGGTGCGGTGAAAAAGCGAGTGCTGTTGGTGGACCTAGACCCGCAGGGAAACGCCACCATGGGGAGCGGCATCAACAAGGGCGACCTAGAGTTGTCTGTGTATGACGTACTGATTGGCGAAGCGACCATAGCCCAAGCGCGCATCACGTCAGACAAGGGTAAATACGACGTACTTCCAGCCAATCGTGACCTAGCCGGTGCTGAGATCGAATTGGTCGGTATGGAAGGGCGCGAGATGCGCCTCAAGCTGGAATTGCAGGCGGTCGCCCACGAGTATGACTACGTGCTCATCGATTGCCCGCCTGCGCTGAACCTGCTTACACTGAATGGTCTATGCGCAGCGCGCTCGGTCATGATTCCGATGCAATGCGAATATTACGCACTGGAAGGGTTGAGCGATCTGGTCAACACCATCCGCAAGGTACGCGAAAGTCTAAACCCGGAACTGGAGATCGAAGGTCTGTTGCGTACTATGTTCGATCCACGTAACTCTCTAGCGCAACAGGTCTCGGATCAGCTGCAACAGCATTTCGGTGACAAGGTGTACCGCACTGTGATCCCACGTAACGTGCGCTTGGCGGAGGCGCCCAGTTATGGTGTTCCCGTGCTGTATCACGATGCGCAATCCAAAGGGACGCAGGCCTATCTCGCTCTGGCAGGCGAACTTTTGAACAACGCCACGGCAACGAATTGAAAAAGGAAAGATGAACATGGTCAAACCGAATAAGGGATTAGGGCGCGGGTTGGATGCGTTGCTGGCTGGGAGTGGTTCGACAAAGTCGAACGACACGCTGCGCGAACTCAAAGTGGAAGAACTCAGGCCGGGTAAATATCAGCCACGCAGCCAGATGGATGAGGCTTCATTGAACGAACTCGCTTCTTCCATCAGGGTGCAAGGCATCATCCAGCCGATCTTGGCGCGCGAATTGCCGAATGGTGGCTACGAGATCATCGCAGGCGAGCGCCGCTGGCGCGCTGCTCAACTGGCAGAGCTAAAACAAGTTCCAGTACTTATACGCAAGGTGCCCGATAACGCGGCCTTGGCGATGGCGCTGATCGAGAATATCCAACGCGAAGATCTGAATCCATTGGAAGAGGCCATTGGTATCCAGCGCTTGATCGATGAATTCCAAATGACGCATCAAGCCGCCGCAGAAGCGGTGGGTCGCTCACGTAGCGCTGCAAGTAATTTGTTGCGTTTGCTGAAATTGCCAGCGGACGTACAAGAGATGCTCATGGGTAATCTTCTAGATATGGGTCATGCGCGGGCATTGCTTACGCTTGAGCCAGCACAGCAGATATTGCTTGCCAACAAGATAGTGATGGAAAAACTCTCCGTCCGTGAAGCGGAGCGCTTGGTGCAACGTCAAGCAGAATCCCCGACAAACCCATCAGCTACAAAGAAACCTGCAGAGGACAGAGATACGCTACGCATCCAAGAAGAGGTCAGCGAGCAACTAGGGACGCGTGTCGAGATCAAGAGCAGCAAAAAGGGAGCGGGCAAGTTGGTCATCGAATATTCGAGTAATGATCAGCTGAGTGACTTGCTGAACAAGCTCACAAAGGGCAGTTAATTGACAAATTCAGTGGGTGAAGAACCGCAAGAGCGTTTGACACCCCCGCTGAACGCCGCTATCATCGCCGCGCTTGCAGAAGCCGAGGCACAAGAAAAACAACAGATACGGCGTGTGACAGGAGTTCAATTCCTAGTTGCAGTTTTAGCCGGAGGTGCTGCCTTAGGAATCGGAGCAACGCCGCAATTTGCGATAGCGGTGTTGATTGGGGGAGGGGTCTCAGTTCTCAATGGCGCGATGATGGCTTGGAGAATGTCCCGAGCGAATCAGCGTTCTGCCCATGATGCACATCTTCAATTACGGCTTATGTATTTTTACGCTGCCGAGCGTTTTTTCTTGGTGGTCGTATCGCTAGGTCTAGCCATGGCGATACTGAAGTTGCCGCTTGCTGTATTGGGCGGATTTGTATTAGGTCAAGCGGCACTATTGGTTGCACGCTTGTTTTTGCGAATCAAGACTGAAGATAGCGAATAAAAATGTCCAGCGAAGCTCATACCTCAGCGGAATACATCCATCACCACCTGCAAAACCTCACCTATGGTCAATTGCCTGCCGGCTTTGAGCGTCATGGTGCGGATGGCGCGGTTGAAGCGCTTCAACAAGCAACTTGGACTGTGGCCCACACATCTGAAGAAGCCAAAGCAATGGGCTTCTGGGCGTTGAACCTGGACACCTTCTTTGTTTCCCTGTTGTTGGGCGCGATCTTCATGCTGGTGTTCCGCAGTGTAGCGAAGAGTGTGGTCACAGGAACGCCAAGCGGCTTGCAGAACTTCTGTGAGTGGGCGATCGAATTCATCGATAGCAGCGTTCGTGGTTCTTTCTCCGGCAAGAACAATATGGTTGGACCTTTGGCTTTGACTATTTTCTTCTGGGTATTCACCATGAATCTGATGGACTTGATTCCCATCGATTACATTCCCTTGCTGATGACATCTCTCGGCGTTCCATTCTTCAAAGTTGTTCCTTCGACAGACCCTAACGCGACTTTCGGTATGGCTATCGGCGTATTCCTGCTGGTGCTTTACTACAGCGTGAAGGTGAAGGGTTTGGGCGGTTTTGTGGGCGAACTCACGCTGCAACCATTCGGCAAGTGGGGCATGCCAGTCAACTTGTTGCTGGAAGGCGTGAACTTGATCGCCAAGCCAATCTCTCTAGCGCTGCGTCTGTTCGGTAACATGTACGCTGGCGAAATGATCTTCATCCTGATCGCCCTCATGGGCGGAGCATGGGCAGGCTTCTCAGTAAGTGGTGTGACTCTTTACGGTTCGCAGATCTTGCTTTCACTGGGTTGGGCGATCTTCCACATCTTGATCGTGACATTGCAGGCGTTCATCTTCATGACGCTGACCGTTGTCTATCTGGATATGGCGCATCAGGAACATCATTAATTCTTTTATCAACTTTATTATTTATCAACAGGAGAAATAGAAAATGGAAATGGCAAACGCACTGCTGTACATCGCTGGCGCATTGATGATGGGTCTGGGCGCGCTCGGCGCGGCCGTTGGTATCGGTATCTTGGGTGGTCGTTTCTTGGAAGGTGCTGCTCGCCAACCTGAACTGATCCCAATGTTGCGTACACAGTTCTTCGTTGTCATGGGTCTGGTTGATGCGGTTCCGATGATCGCTGTTGGTATCGCGATGTACGTTCTGTTCGCTGTAGTCGGCTGATCCGCTCAACGCAAAACGCATAATAAAGAAAGGAAGCTTGCATGAATATCAATGCAACTCTTCTCGCTCAGACCATCATGTTCGCGTTGTTCGTGTGGTTCTGCATGAAGTTCGTGTGGACACCGATCGTCGCTGCGCTGGAAGCACGTAAGAAACAGATCGCCGATGGATTGGCCGATGCTGAACGTGCTAAGCATGATCTGGAGCTAGCTTCTAAACGTTCAGCAGAGATCCTGCGCGAAGCGAAAGAAAAAGCTAGTGACATCATCGCCAACAGCGAAAAGCGCGGTAGTGAGATCGTTGAAGAAGCCAAGAATCAAGCTAAGGTAGAAGGCGACCGTATCATCGCTGGTGCCAAAGCTGAGATCGATCAAGAAGTGTTCCGTGCCAAAGAACAACTGCGTACCCAAGTGTCGGCCATCGCGCTGGCAGGTGCCGGTAAGATCTTGGGCCGTGAGATCGATGCGAAGGCGCACAACGATCTGCTCGATAAACTCGTTGCGGAAATCTGATCGTCATGTCTAACGCCATTACTATTGCACGTCCTTACGCTCAGGCAGCGTTCGAAGAAGCGCAAAAGCAGAACGCACTTAAAGCTTGGTCCGAGTTGTTGCTCGGTCTGGCTGATGTAGTGCAGAACGCCGATGTGCACGCCGTTGTCAGCAACCCAAAGGTATCAAAGGCCAAAGTAGCTGACCTGATGGATGCTTTTGCGGGTGCGAGTGCGAATGCGAATGCACAACAACGCAACTTCGTGCGTGTCTTGGCTGATAACCAGCGTCTGCTGGTATTGCCAGAGATCGCTGAATTGTTCGAAGTGCTGAAAGCGGAAGCTGAGAAGACGGTCAATGTAGTGGTCGATTCGGCTTTTGAACTGTCTGCTGCACAACAAGACAAGATCGTCAGCTCGCTGAAGAAGCGTATGGGCCGTGAAATCAAGTTGGCTTGTAACGTGAAAAAAGATCTGCTGGGTGGCGTGGTGATCCGCGCCGGTGACAAGGTGATCGACGGCTCTGCGCTCACACGCCTTAGCGAAATGGCGAACGCGCTTGCTTAATTGCTACCAACTTGGCCTGATAAAGAATTATCAAGAATGAGGAAATCCAGATGAAGCTCAACCCTTCCGAAATTAGTAATCTGATTCGCAGTCGCATCGAGAACTTCGAAGCACTGACCCAAGCGCGCACCGAAGGTACGGTGGTCAGCGTCACCGACGGTATCGTTCGCGTACACGGCTTGTCCGATGTGATGCAAGGCGAGATGTTGGAATTCCCAGGCAACACTTTCGGTTTGGCGCTGAACCTAGAGCGCGACTCCGTTGGTGCGGTTATCTTGGGTGAATACGAACACATCACCGAAGGCGACACAGTTAAATGTACTGGTCGTATCTTGGAAGTGCCAGTTGGTCCAGAATTACGCGGTCGTGTAGTTAACGCGCTGGGCCAACCCATCGACGGCAAAGGCCCAATCAATGCCAAGATGACCGACAAGATCGAAAAAGTCGCTCCTGGCGTTATCGCTCGTAAGTCTGTCGACCAACCAGTACAAACCGGTCTGAAGTCCATCGACTCCATGGTTCCAGTTGGTCGCGGTCAGCGCGAACTGATCATCGGCGACCGTCAGACAGGTAAGACTGCTGTTGCTGTTGATGCCATCATCAACCAAAAGGGTCAGAACATGACCTGTATCTACGTTGCGATCGGCCAAAAGGCTTCTACAGTCGCTAACGTAGTGCGCAAGTTAGAAGAGCACGGCGCGATGGAATACACCATCGTAGTTGCTGCGACCGCTTCTGATTCCGCAGCGATGCAATTCTTGGCTCCATACGCTGGCTGCACCATGGGCGAATACTTCCGTGACCGTGGCGAAGATGCGTTGATCGTTTACGATGACTTGACCAAGCAAGCTTGGGCATATCGTCAAATCTCCCTACTGTTGCGCCGTCCACCCGGTCGTGAAGCTTACCCAGGCGACGTGTTCTATTTGCACTCTCGTCTGTTGGAGCGCGCAGCTCGTGTGAATGCTGAATATGTTGAAGCCTTCACCAAAGGCGCAGTCAAAGGCAAGACTGGTTCTTTGACCGCTCTGCCAGTGATCGAGACACAAGCCGGTGACGTTTCCGCATTCGTTCCAACCAACGTGATTTCCATCACCGACGGTCAGATCTTCTTGGAATCGGACTTGTTCAACGCAGGTATCCGTCCAGCGATCAACGCGGGTGTATCCGTATCTCGCGTTGGTGGCGCAGCTCAAACCAAGGTCATCAAGAAATTGGGTGGAGGTGTGCGTCTGGCACTGGCTCAATATCGTGAATTGGCAGCGTTCGCACAGTTCGCTTCCGACTTGGACGAAGCGACCCGCAAGCAACTCGAGCGCGGCAAGATCGTTACTGAGCTGATGAAGCAATTGCAGTACGCTCCTCTGTCCGTTTCCAAGATGGCTGCGACACTGTTCGCTGTCAACAAGGGTTACTTCGACGACGTGGCCGTGCCTAAGGTATTGGCTTTCGAAGCTGGTCTGCATGCTCACTTGGGTTCCAAGAACAAGGCATTGATGGACGCGATCGAATCGACAAAGGATCTGTCTGCTGACAACGAAAAGTTGTTGGTTGCAGCTATCGAATCGTTCAAGGCTAGCGCAGCTTATTAAGGCGAGGTGATTTATGGCCGGCAGTAAAGAGATTCGCACCAAGATCAAGAGCGTAGAGAATACGCGCAAGATCACCCGTGCGATGGAGATGGTGGCAGCAGCGAAGATGCGCAGAGCGCAGGAACGCATGCGTGCCGCTCGTCCCTACGCCGAAAAGATCCGCAACGTCGCTGCGCATTTGTCGCGTGCCAACCCAGAATACAAGCATGCATTCTTGGCCAAGCGCGAGAACGTGAAGAACGTTGGTCTCATTGTCGTCACCTCAGACAAAGGCTTGTGTGGTGGTTTGAACACCAACTTGTTGCGTCTGGCTGTGAACGAGATGAAGACATGGGAAGGTGAAGGTAAGGGATTGCTCGTTTGCCCTATCGGTAACAAAGGCTTCGGCTTTATGAACCGTATCGGCGCAAAAGTGAAATCGCATATGGTTGGTCTGGGCGATACACCACACGTGGAGAAGCTGATTGGCACCGTGAAAGCGATGTTGGATGCCTACGTTGCGGGCGAGATCGACGCGATCTACCTGAGCTACAACCACTTCATCAACACCATGCGTCAAGAGCCTCGAGTCGAGCAATTGTTGCCGCTGACTGGTGAGAAGCTGGGTACGAG
Organism: Sideroxydans sp.; assembly: GCA_013824485.1. Classification (GTDB taxonomy): domain Bacteria; phylum Pseudomonadota; class Gammaproteobacteria; order Burkholderiales; family Gallionellaceae; genus Sideroxyarcus. Next base: position 49,562 of record PNNY01000001.1, on the reverse strand, counting down.
CGATGCGACTTGGGACTACATCTACGAACCAGATGCTAAAAAAGTCATCGACGAGTTGTTCATTCGCTACATCGAGTCCTTGGTCTACCAAGCGGTCGTTGAGAACATCGCTTCCGAGCAAAGCTCACGCATGGTGGCGATGAAGGCAGCGTCTGACAATGCGAAGAGCGTCATCAGCGAACTCAAATTGGTCTACAACAAAGCACGTCAGGCAGCGATCACGAAAGAGATTTCGGAAATCGTGGGCGGCGCGGCAGCGTTGGAATGATTGGGCGAGACTAATATGAGCGAAGCGAATGTTAGTCGAGACCAAATCGTCCAAGCGCAGCAGGTAGAGTGATTTTAGTTAGCAAAGAATTTTAGAATTAATTTAGACGGGGAATCTTAAAATGAGTCAAGGAAAGATTGTTCAGTGTATCGGCGCGGTGGTTGACATCGAGTTTCCGCGCGACAAAATGCCAAAGGTCTATGAAGCGCTGACATTGGCTGACGCAGGTAACTCCACAGCTGAACCAGGCTTGACCTTCGAGGTCGAGCAACAACTGGGTGATGGCGTGGTTCGTACCATCGCTATGGGCTCGTCTGACGGTCTCCGTCGCGGCATGGCAGTGAATGCAACCGGTCAAGCGATCCAAGTGCCAGTCGGCACAGGTACCTTGGGCCGCATCATGGACGTGTTGGGTCGTCCGATCGACGAAGCTGGCGACATCAAGTGCACCGAGCGTCGCTCGATCCACCAAGCCGCTCCTAAGTTCGATGAATTGTCTCCTTCCGTTGACTTGCTCGAAACTGGCATCAAGGTTATTGACTTGGTCTGCCCATTCGCTAAGGGCGGTAAGGTTGGTCTGTTCGGTGGCGCGGGTGTGGGTAAGACCGTGAACATGCTGGAGCTGATCAACAACATCGCTAAGCAACACGCAGGTCTGTCTGTATTCGCAGGTGTGGGTGAGCGTACTCGTGAGGGTAACGACTTCTACCACGAAATGACTGACGCAGGCGTTATCGACACTAAAGACTACACCAAGTCTAAAGTCGCGATGGTGTTCGGTCAGATGAACGAGCCGCCTGGAAACCGTTTGCGCGTTGCGCTGTCTGGTTTGACCATGGCTGAGAAATTCCGTGACGAGGGCCGCGACATCCTGTTCTTCGTGGATAACATCTACCGCTACACATTGGCCGGTACCGAAGTTTCCGCGTTGTTGGGTCGTATGCCTTCCGCTGTGGGTTACCAACCAACACTGGCTGAAGAAATGGGCCGCTTGCAAGAGCGTATCACTTCGACCAAGGTAGGTTCGATCACTTCCATCCAAGCTGTTTACGTTCCAGCGGATGACTTGACTGACCCATCTCCAGCGACCACCTTCTTGCACCTTGACTCCACTGTCGTGTTGTCGCGTGACATCGCTTCCCTGGGTATCTACCCAGCTGTCGATCCACTTGACTCTACTTCTCGTCAGCTCGACCCGTTGGTCGTGGGCGAAGAGCACTACACAGTGGCACGCCGTGTTCAACAGACTCTGCAACGCTACAAAGAATTGCGCGACATCATCGCGATTCTGGGTATGGACGAGTTGGCACCTGAAGACAAATTGGCTGTTGCCCGTGCACGTAAGATCCAGCGCTTCTTGTCGCAACCGTTCCACGTTGCTGAGCAGTTCACTGGCGCTCCAGGCAAATACGTCACGCTGAAAGAGACCATCAAGGGCTTCAAGGCGATCGTTGACGGTGAGTACGATCACCTGCCAGAGCAAGCGTTCTACATGGTCGGCGGCATCGAAGAAGCAGTCGAAAAAGCCAAGACCCTGCAATAATAATCGGGAGCAACCATGGCAATGACCGTACATGTAGACGTGGTGAGCGCAGAAGAGCAGATCTTCTCCGGCTTGGCCGAGTTCGTCGTAGTTCCAGGCGAAATGGGCGAGTTGGGGATCTATCCTCGCCACACTGCGTTGATGACGCGTATCAAACCAGGTGCGGTTCGCATCAAGCGCCCAGATCAAGAGCAAGAAGAGTTGGTCTACGTCTCCGGCGGCATGCTAGAGATCCAACCTAACGTCATCACTGTGCTGGCAGATACCGCCATCCGTGGTGCCGACTTGGACGAGGCTCGTGCACTGGAAGCGAAGCAAGCGGCTGAAGAAGCGATGAAGAACCGTAGTTCTGATATCGATTACGCGGCAGCCCAAGCAGAACTGGCCGAAGCATTGGCTCAACTGCGTGCCATCTCGCAGATGCGCAAGAACACGCACTAAGCACCGCATCAAAAGCAATCAACAAAAAAGCAGCTTCGGCTGCTTTTTTGCTGTATGGACGATATACTTCGCCATCCTCAAAAAGCCACTGATATGAACGCCTTGAACATCGTCATCCTCGCTGCCGGCAAAGGCACACGTATGTATTCCGACAAACCGAAAGTGTTGCATGCACTCGCGGGGAAACCGTTGGTACAACACATCTTGGATAGAGCGGTCGAGCTTAAGGCAGAGCAAGTCTGCGTGGTGTATGGACATGGCGGTGATGCGGTGCCACAAGCGATGTCTAGCTATGGCGCGAATTTCGTCATTCAAGAACCGCAGCTCGGTACCGGACACGCAGTGCAACAAGCGATGCCACACCTTGAAGATAATAGCCGCACGCTGGTGTTGTACGGTGATGTGCCCCTGACCCAAACGCAAACTTTGCAGCAGATGCAACAGGCTGGTGAAGGCTTGGTATTGCTCACGGTGAATCTAGACAATCCAACAGGTTATGGCCGTATCGTGCGCAACGCACAAGGTGCGATCCAGTGCATCGTCGAAGAAAAAGATGCGAATAACGAGCAACGAAAAATCACCGAAGTGAACACGGGCATCCTGCTCGCACCAACCAAAAAGTTGCGTGAATGGTTGAGCAAACTGGGTAACAACAACGCGCAAGGTGAGTACTACCTTACAGACATCGTAGCGATGGCCGTTGCAGATGGAATTGAAGTGAGATCCACACAACCTGCACAGCGCTGGGAAGTTGAGGGAATCAACAACAAATCTCAACTCGCCACCTTAGAGCGCGTGTGGCAGCAAACGCTAGCGAACAAACTGATGGCACAAGGCGTCACCTTGGCTGACCCTGAACGCTTGGACGTACGTGGGAATCTCACCTGTGGACGCGACGTCGAGATCGATGTCGGCTGCATCTTCGAGGGAGAAGTGAAGCTGGGTGATCGAGTGCGAGTGGGGGCTTACAGCATCATTCGTAATGCCAGTATCGAACAAGGCACACAGATCGCCGCTTACAGTCACATCGATAGCAGCGAAGTAGGGGCTAACTGCCACATCGGACCGTATGCACGTTTGCGTCCTGGAACAAAGTTGGCAGAGGATGCGCACGTGGGCAACTTCGTCGAGATAAAAAATAGCGAGATCGGTAAAGGAAGCAAAGCCAATCATCTAAGTTATATCGGGGACAGCACGGTGGGTAGTCGCGTCAATATCGGCGCAGGTACCATCACCTGCAATTACGATGGCGCGAACAAATTCCGCACCATCATCGAAGACGATGCGTTCATCGGATCCGATACCCAATTGGTCGCTCCAGTACGTGTGGGCAAGGGCGCGACCATCGGCGCAGGATCGACCATCACCAAAGACGCGCCCGATAACGAACTGACTTTGTCGCGCAGCAAACAGATAACCATCAACGGGTGGAAGCGCCCGCAGAAAGTGAAGAAATAATATGTGCGGAATCGTAGGCGCTGTCGCTAAAAGAAATATCGTATCCATTCTGGTGAATGGATTATTGCGTTTGGAATATCGTGGATATGACTCGGCGGGTCTGGTAGTCGTGCACGATGCAAAACTAGAGCGCGTACGAAGTGCAGGGCGTGTAGCAGAACTCGCGACAAAGAGCGCGAACACCTATGGCGAGTTAGGGATCGCTCACACACGTTGGGCGACTCACGGAGTGCCAAGCGAGCGTAATGCTCACCCTCACATCAGCCGCGATCTTATCGCCGTGGTTCACAACGGCATCATCGAAAACTACGAAGAACTGCGTACAGAACTGACTGCACAAGGTTACGAATTCACCTCGGATACCGACACCGAAGTGATCGCTCACCTGATTCATAGCCACTACGCTCAAGGCAGTCTGTTAGTTGCTACGCAGATGGCGTTGTCGCAGTTAGTCGGTGCCTACGCTATTGGTGTCGTAGCGGCGGATAACCCGCACCAGCTCATTGCTGCGCGCAAAGGTAGCCCTCTGTTGCTGGGCGTTGGCGTAGGTGAGCACTTCGTCGCATCGGATATGTCAGCACTTCTGCAAGTCACCAAGAACGTGGTCTATCTGGAAGAAGGTGATGTGGTCGAAGTGAACTTGGCTAACTATCGTATCTTCGATCAGCAAGGTAATCCCGTACAACGAGCAGTGCATGTGAGTGAATTGGACAACGACAGCGTCGAGCTGGGTGAGTACCAACACTACATGCAGAAAGAAATTCACGAACAACCACAGGCACTGGCGAACACCTTGGAATCGGTATGTAACAGCCAGTCATTGGTCCCCGGCATCTTCGGTGCAGAAGCCAACACCATCTTCCCTCAGGTCGAGAACATCCTTATCCTCGCCTGCGGTACCAGCAACCACTCCGGTCAAGTCGCTAAATATTGGTTGGAAGAGATCGCGGGCATACCTTGCAATGTCGAGATCGCCAGCGAATATCGTTACCGAGTCAGTGTACCCAACCCAAAGACCTTGGTTGTCACCATCTCGCAATCTGGAGAAACAGCAGACACGCTGGCTGCCCTTATCCATGCAAAGACGACCGGCCATGCTTTCACATTGGCCATCTGCAACGTGCCAGAGAGCGCCATCATCCGTCAGTCAAAACTGCGTCTGCTGACCCGTGCAGGTCCTGAGATCGGCGTGGCATCGACCAAAGCGTTCACCACCCAGCTCGCTGCCTTATTCTTGCTGACCTTGGTCATGGCGAAACTACGCGGTCGTCTGGATGCTGACCGCGAACAACAGTTCTTGCATGAGCTGCGCCACCTGCCTACAGCCGTGCAAAAAGTATTGGCGCTGGAACCAAAGATCGCTGAGATGGCCAAGCACTTTGCCAATAAACACCATGCGTTGTTCTTGGGACGCGGCATGCACTACCCGATCGCGGCAGAGGGAGCACTCAAGCTCAAAGAGATCTCCTACATCCATGCGGAAGCCTATCCAGCTGGTGAGCTGAAGCACGGCCCTCTGGCCTTGGTCGATGCCGACATGCCCGTGGTATCGGTAGCACCGAACGACACTCTGTTAGAAAAACTGAAGTCGAACCTGCAAGAAGTCAAAGCACGCGGCGGCGAACTGTTCGTCTTTGCCGATGCCCAGACCCACATCAAAGAGTCCGACGGCGTCCACATCCTGCAAATGCCCGAACACGCGGGCTTTTTGAGTCCTATTCTGCACACCATCCCTTTACAGCTGCTGGCATATTACGTAGCACTGGAAAAGGGAACGGATGTGGACAAGCCCCGCAATCTTGCAAAGTCGGTCACTGTTGAGTGACCGACTTTGCGCGGGGCTTGCGGCGAAGGCTCACTTGCGCAGCAAGTTAAACCCCGCAGGGGTGGCCGAAGCCACAAACTGTCGATAGATCAAAGTAACGATTTACAGACGGCGCACACCCGTCCCCACTTATGTGGAGACGTATCAACATGGCGGTCATCGCCGTATTCAATCAAAAAGGTGGCGTAGGAAAGACCACGACCTGTCTTAATCTGACAGCGGCATTGTCTTTGGCGCAGCGCAGTCCGATCGCCATCGACATGGATCCGCAGGGACATCTGAGCCTAGCGTCTGGCCTCAAGCACGGCACCTCGCAAGCCAAGAGCATCGTGTCGTTCTTTAAAGAACACACGCCGCTCGCTAAGTTGATCTATGAGACACCTGCAGGCTGGCAACTCATTCCCGCTACGCTCGAACTTTCGAAGATAGATGCTCTATACGGCAGCGACCCACAAGCCGCCAAGATGTTGAAACAGGGTTTGAGTGAAGAACTGTCATTGACTGGCGCCCCCATCCTGATCGACTGCTGCCCGATGCTGGGTGTGCTGACACTCAACGCGCTACTGGCCGCCGACAAGGTCCTCATTCCTGTCTCTGCTGATTACCTTTCCCAACATGGAGTACATCGTCTGGATAGCGCACTGAACGTGTTGGAGAAGAAGCTACAACGCAAATTCGAACGTCGCATCGTGGTCACCCGTTTCGATTCACGGCGCAAGTTGTCCTTCGACATCTACGATCAACTCAGAGAGCGATACGGCAACCTACTATGTAAGACACGTATCGGTGAGACGGTGGCGTTAGCAACAAGCCCGATGCATGGTTTGGATGTGTTTGCATATGCGCCAAATAGTCCCGGCGCGGCAGACTACAAGGCGCTCGCGAAGGAACTGATGGACAGTGGATTTATTTAAAGCAGATGGACATAAGCGGCGAGACCCAACGTCGCCGCCAACAAGAGCGCAATGACCGATAACCAGGCATTGCGCTTTTTTTGTTCTGCCAACATCGCAAGCAACAGCGGTGCGGCTTGTGCGGCGACATCATCCTTCAAGCGCTGATGCAGCAAACGAGGGAGTTGAGGGAGTAGCGATGCGTAGCGGGGAGCTTCCGCGCGCAATGTCTTGATGAAGCCGCGCCAGCCTACTTGCTCGCTCATCCAACGTTCCAACCAAGGCTTGGCTGTTTTCCACAGATCGAGTTCAGGGTCGAGCTGCAAACCCAAGCCTTCGATGTTGAGCAGTGTCTTTTGCAAGAGTACCAATTGCGGTTGGATCTCGATGCCGAATCGGCGCGAGGTTTGGAACAAGCGCAACAACACTTTGCCGAAAGAGACATCGCGCAAAGGTTTGTCAAAGATGGGTTCACACACGGAACGGATCGCTGCTTCAAATTCATCCACGCGCGTATCCGCCGGCGCCCAACCCGACTCGATGTGTAGCTCGGCCACACGCTTGTAGTCGCGGTTGAAGAAGGCGATGAAATTGTGTGCGAGGTAGTTCTTGTCGTTGTCGGTGAGCGTCCCCATGATGCCGAAATCGAGCGCCACATAACGTCCGTCACGTGCCACCAAGATGTTGCCGGGGTGCATATCGGCATGGAAGAAACCGTCGCGGAACACCTGCGTGTAGAAGATCTCCACACCGTCGCTGGCTAACTTCGACAAGTTGATCCCCGCTTCGCGCAGCGCACCGATCTGGCTGATGGGGATGCCGTGCATACGCTCCATCACCATCACTTGCTCGGAACACCAATCCCAATGCACTTCAGGGACCAGCAACAATTTTGCATCGGAGAAGTTGCGGCGTAGTTGGCTGGCGTTTGACGCCTCGCGCATCAAATCCAACTCGTCATGCAGATATTTCTCGAATTCGGCGACGACCAACTTCGGCTTCAAGCGCTTGCCATCCGACCACCAACGCTCGATCAATCCCGCGCAGATCTGCAACAATGCGATGTCGTGTTCGATAGTGTGTTTGATGCCGGGGCGCAATATCTTTACCGCCACTTCATGTCCACTCGGCAACACCGCGAAATGCACTTGTGCCACCGATGCGCTGGCGATGGGCGTCTCGTCGAAGCTAGTGAACACTTCGCTCAGGCGTTTGCCGTAAGCAGTTTCTAGTAGAGCCACTGCTTGTGCAGAAGGGAAGGGCGGTACTTGGTCTTGCAGCTTCGCCAACTCATCGGCGATGTCGGTAGGGATCAGGTCGCGGCGGGTGGAAAGCAACTGGCCGAACTTAACGAAGATGGGGCCCAGCGCTTCCAATGCCAGACGCAGACGCTCTGCACGTGGACGCGACACATCGCGGAAAAAGAGCAGCCAGTTGAGCGGGCGCAACAACCAACTCGTGCGTTCATGTGCCAATAAGAATTCGTCCAAGCCAAAGCGCAGGACGATGAAGATGATCTTGAGTAAGCGGAAGAAGCGCATTGCTAGCAGGCTCAAATAAAAAGGGCACAGCGAAGTCGCCGTGCCCTCTAGTTTACTTGAGTTTCAGCTTAAACCTGCTGGATTCCAGACAACAGCCAAACTGCCTTGTCGTCCTTCAAGTCCTTCTGCACATGCCAGATCTCGTCGAAGTTCTCAGGTGCACCGTTGTTCTCTCGGATCTGACCTGTCATGCGTACGCTAGCAGTTGCGATGTCGTTCTCAGTCACCACTTCCAACAAGCTCGCATTCACGAAGCCCACGTCGGTCTTTTGCGCTGCATCGCCGCGCTCTTGCATCTGCATCGAGATCTCGGCGTACATCTCAGGCGTGGTGTATTCGCGGATGTCGTTCAAGTCCTTGCGGTCGTTCGCTGCTTGCAGGCGGATGAAGGTCGTCTTCGCGCCGCGCAAGAAGCTATCCACAGGGAAATCGGCAGGGATGTTTGCCGCAGCCACAGGCGCCGCTGGTGCAGCACTGCCACCATTCATCACAGGCTGAGCGGGCGCTTGATAGCCAGTATTACCAGGGGCTGAACCCGCATACTGCATCGCAGGTTGTTGCTTCTTGCGGAACATGGAGATGAGGAAGAACACCGCGATCGCACCTGCGATGATCATCAGCAACATGCCCATGCCTTCACCCAAACCGAAGTGCGAGAACAATGCCGCCAAGCCCAGACCGGCAGCGATACCTGCCAATGGGCCCAGCCATTTGTTCGGCTGCTTCGCTGCCGCCGCACCCGCTGTTGCAGGAGCCGCTTGTTGCGCAGGCGCAGCATCCGCCTTTTGTGGTGGCGCGCTCATGCTGCGTTGCTTGCCGATGCTACCGCCGCCACCGAAGCGCTTGGCTTCCGCGTTAGCGGCGAGCAAAGAAAGACTGGTCAGAACGATGGTCAAGAAAATGGCGAAACGTTTCATCTGATTCCTCTAGGTTTAAAGATTAGGTTGTACAACTTTTACATCTGACACGAAATACGCGGTGTCACCAAAACAACTGGTGGGCACCCCTTTGTGTTCTGCATACACCAACGCCACGCGCTGGCCAACGAGCTTGTTGATCTTGTCTGCTACCGCATCGTCACGCACGGTGAACAAGAACTTCTCGGGCGCCGCACCGGGCAATGCCACCAAAGAAAGCTCACCTTCCCAAGTTTTGCACAGCCAGCCCTTTTTCGACAGCTTCTGCATGAAACCTGCACGCTCCCCCTCCGAGTAGTTCCACGTCAACGCCACCCATGTGTACGCTGCGAACACCGCCGCAACGATGGTAACGAGCGCGAGCGGAATGGTAAGAGCAGGTTTAGGCAAAGCCATCAAAACATCCTTGAAATGAGCGGTAGATAACGGTGCGGATTATAACGGACGCACCACTCAATATGGGGCGTCACTCTCGAAGTACAAGGGCATCGCATTGATAGGGTGATTGAATGCCAAACGCGTCGCATGCAACATCAAGCGCTCCGCACTGCGCCCCCCGTACAAAGTATCCCCGATGATGGGATGGCCGATGCTGGCGAGGTGAAGGCGTAGCTGATGCGTGCGCCCGGTGATGGGTTCCAACTCGACACGCGAAACTGCTAAATTCCGTTCGTCCTGAGTAGGCAAAGCCGTATCGAAGGATGCGCCGATTTTGGCGCGCGAACTTAGTGACTCCACACCCAGCAAACGATAGCGCGTGAGCGAGGGCTTACCTAGCTCGTGGTCAACCTTGCTCCTCGGACGGTTCGGCCAATCCACAATGAGCGGTAGATCGATCTCACCAACCTCATTCTCAAGCACGCCCGCCACCAACGCCACGTATCGTTTGGTCACCTCCCGCTCCCGAAACATGCGCGACAACTCGCGCTGCATCGCCTCACTCCGCGCGAACACCATCAAACCTGAAGTCGCCATATCGAGGCGATGAACGACTAGGGCATCGGGGAATACTTGTTGAATGCGGGCAGACAGACAATCCTGCTTATCCTCACCGCGCCCCGGCACGGACAGCAGGCCAGCGGGTTTATGGACGATGAGTAAGTGCGCGTCTTGGAAAAGGATGTCGTCGGGCATTACAGATTGTGGTGGAAAAGACTTTGGGGACTAACGTAAAGTTAGGCAATTTGCTCATTTAATGTAGGCTCGTGAGAGGCACGGTGTGATACTCGCGGCCGTACAGTTAGGCTGCAACACTATTTTCTCTTTCCCGTTCCGGGGCCACCTCCACCAGAAACAATTTGTTTCCAGTGAATAGACTCTGAGGCGGGCTGCGCTGATTGATTAATCATTTGTCTCAAGTCTGAAACATCATCATTAGAAAGTGTAGTTGCTCGGGTCACGAGAATATCAAGCGCCTCATTCATACCAATTGATTGCCCCTGTGCAATAGCAAAAAGGCGCATCCAAAGTTTTTGAAGCCTAAAGAGACGTTTAGGATTGTCTGTGTTATGCATATCGGTTTGCATGCTAAGCCTCCATGTCTGCCCAACGTAAAAGTCACCGGCGCTGCGCAGCTTTATCGCGCAGCGTCCGTGTGGACTGCCATGTTAGATCGTTCTTCGTCCACCTCACGGATAACGGTTACTCTAGAAAGATTCTCATCGTGGACGTCAATCAGGTCGCCTTCTTGTGTGCCGCGAAGCATCTGACTGACATAGTAAGGTGGTTCGTCAAGCAACAATTGTGAGTCTTGGTCTAGATACCCTCTCGCCCGCAAAAATCCATGTGCTCGAGCGGGAAGATCTCCTTGAGCGTAGCCTTGGCAACAAAATATGCAGTGCAATGGATTTAGATGTTTTGCAACGCTTTTCAGTGAGTCATCTTTCGCAGCCTTCAGTGTTTGCACGCTTGTGACAGACATGATGCTTGCGCCAAAGAGTCTCGAATTCCGCTTTATTGTTCCACAAGGCCAATGGATTTTCCCTGCCTCCGCACTGCGCCAATATGAATAGAGACAGTACAGCGGAGTGGCTTTGTGTTTCTTGGCATCTGTGATCAATTGATCTATTTGGAATGTACCGTCTTTCCGTTTGTAGTGAAGCTGGGCATATCGCTTGCCGTCGATAGAGATGACTTTCGCCTGTACTCGAAGGCCGATCCATTTTTTGGATGGCCCAGTGAACCAAAGTTCCCAGTCGGCTCCGGTTACCTTTTCCTTCGGGCGGGTAAAGGAGTCAATGAAGTAAGTGCCTTTAGATGCCTTCTTGAGTTCGAGCACGAAGAAGTCGGTGATGGACTCTTCACCAATCTTTGAGTCATGCAAGCGAGCACTTCTGAGTGCATTCCAAATCCAACCCGACTTCTTCTGTGAAATTTCGCAAAGTGTCATTGGTAAGTACCGATCTAACGTGAGGTATACACCGAAATTGGTGTATATCCTGAAAACCAATTATTCAAAATCCACATCAACTCACCTCCGCAATCACCGGCGTGTGATCAGAAGGCCGTTCCAACTTACGCGGTGCTTTGTCGATGACGCATCCGCTGCATTGCAACCCATCGCTGATGAGGATGTGGTCGATGCGCATGCCTAGGTTGCGGCGGAAGCCCATCATGCGGTAATCCCACCACGAGTAACTCTTTTCGGCTTGTTCGAACAGGCGGAATGAGTCGCGCAGTCCAAGTGCGACCAAGCCTTTGAAGGCATCGCGTTCCGGTTCGCTCACCAGCACATTGCCTTGCCATGCCACGGGGTCGTGGCAGTCGCGGTCTTCGGGGGCGATGTTGTAATCGCCCAGCAGTGCCAGCTTGGGGTACTTCGCCAACTCGTCTTTCAGCCACAACTTCAACGCGGCCAGCCATTTGAGTTTGTATTGGTATTTGTCCGAATCGAGGCTCTGCCCGTTGGGGATATACACACACACGATGCGCACGCCGTTAATGGTGGCGGCGATGACGCGTTTTTGTTCATCGTCAAGATTTGGGATGCCGAACTGCACATCGCTGATGGCATGGCGGCTCAAGATAGCGACGCCGTTGTAGGTCTTCTGTCCAATGAACGCGACCTGATATCCCGCCGCTTCGATCTCTACCAGCGGGAAGTTCTTATCTTCGGTCTTGGTCTCTTGCAGGCACACCACGTCGATAGGATTCGTCACCAACCAATCCAACAGATGCGGCAAGCGCACCTTGAGGGAGTTCACGTTCCAAGTGGCTATCTTCATTTTGCAGTAGCGGGTTTGGCGCGATAGGGCGCACTCTTGGGATAGCCCGCGAAGTCGAGTTCCTTGTGCCACTGCTCGGCGAGGAAACCTTTGACCCAAGTCTTGCCTAGCAACATCGCTGGCGCTTGGTCGGTGCCAGAGGCTTTGCGGTATTCGTCTAAGTCTTCTGTGGTGACCAGATTCTTTTCAGTGAAAGGGACGCCGCGCGTCGTCAGCAATGCTTTTGCTTCGGTGCATGGCGCGCCGCATTTGTCGAACACATAGAGCGTCACCGGAAAGAACTGTTTCGCCTTTTGTGTCTCGTAGGGGAGGGCTTCTTCTACCGTAGGCTCATTGCCTAGCTTGAGCTGCTCGGCATCCGCGTCATATTTGTCGCTGTATTGCACCCGACCGTTGTTGTCGATGTAACGGAAGAGTTCACCCGCGTGAGCGGTAGAAAAGAACACCATTGCGCATACGATCAGCAGCGGTCTCATAGCTAACTCCTTAGGCTTCGATGAGCCCATTATGCCGCAACAGCGCGTCGATGGAAGGGGCGCGGCCACGGAAGGCGGTGAACGATTCCATCGCGGGGCGCGCACCGCCCATCGCCAGCACCTCGGCACGGAAGCGCGCGCCGATCTCTGGATTGAGTACGCCATGCTCTTCGAACAAGCTGTACGCATCCGCCGACAATACCTCCGCCCACTTGTAGCTGTAATAGCCAGCGGAATATCCACCGGAGAAGATGTGCGAGAAACTTTGCGGGAAGCGGTTGAACTCGGGCGGGATGAGCACCGCCACTTCGGCGCGTACTTCGTCTAGCAACTGCAATATCGTCTTGCCTTGGCCGACGTTGAAGTTGCTGTGCATCAGCATGTCGAACAGAGCGAATTCGATCTGGCGCAGCGTGGCTAGCCCGCTCTGGAAGTTCTTCGCGGCCAACATCTTGTCGAACAGCGCACGTGGCAATTTCTCGTTGGTGTCTGCGTGGCGCGTCATGCCTTGCAGCACGTCCCACTCCCAGCAGAAGTTCTCCATGAACTGGCTGGGCAATTCGACCGCATCCCATTCCACACCGTTGATGCCTGATACGCCAAGGTCTTCCACCTCGGTGAGCAGATGATGCAAACCATGACCGAACTCGTGGAACAAGGTCTGTACTTCGTCGTGGGTGAACACCGCTGGCTTACCGCCGACGGGCGCTGAGAAATTACAGTTGAGGTAGGCGACGGGAGTTTGAATACCTTTTTCCAAACGACGGCGCGTGATGACATCGTCCATCCATGCCCCACCGCGTTTGCTGTTGCGTGCGTACAGGTCGAGATAGAAATGACCCACCAGTTTGTCCTGCGCATCGCGGATGTCGAAGAAGCGCACGGTCTCGTGCCACTTCGGTGCTTGTGCAGATTTGATCTGCAAGCCGAACAAAGTCTCTACTAGCTTGAACAAACCCGCCATCACCGCATCTTCGGGGAAGTATTGCTTCACTTCCTGTTCAGAGAAGGCATAGCGCTGCTCGCGCAGTTTCTCGCTGGCGTAGGCCACATCCCACGAGCGCATGTCGTTGATGTCGAGTTTCGTCTTGGCGAACTCACGCAGTTCGACCAAGTCTTTTTCCGCAAAAGGTCGCGCACGTTGCGCCAGCTCGCGCATGAAGTCCACCACCTGCTGCGGGGTCTCCGCCATCTTGGCGGCGAGAGAGAGTTCGCCGAAATTGGCAAAGCCGAGCAATTGCGCTTCCTCGGCACGCAGCGCGACGATCTCATCCATCAAGGGTGTGTTGTCCAACTCAGGCTTGCCGAACTCGGAAGCGCGTGTGGCATAAGCGCGGTACATCTTCTCGCGCAGGTCACGGTTGTCAGCGAACTGCATCACAGGCAGATAAGACGGCGCTTTCAGTGTGAACAACCAGCCCGTCTTTTCAGCCGCCTGCGCCGCTTCGCGTGCGGTCTGCAACACATCTTCCGGCAGTCCGTTCAGCTCGCCGCGGTTCTCGATGAGCAAGGTGTATTCGTTGGTCGCATCGAGGATGTTGTCGGAGAAGCGTGCGGACAACTCGGATTGACGTTCCTGCACCGCGAGGTAGCGCGTCTTCTTGTCATCCGGCAACTCAGCACCGCCCAAACGGAAATCGCGCAGCTCGTTCTCGATGATCTTCTTGCGCGCCGCGCTCAGCCCGGCGAACTCGGCACTGTTGCGCAGTGCCTTGAATTTTTTGAACAGCGCGAGGTTCTGTCCTAGCTCGGCGTAGTAGGCCGTGATCTTAGGCAAGGTCGAGTTGTAAGCATCGCGCAACTCAGGCGAGTTCATCACCGCGTTCAAATGACCAACGGGGCCCCATGCGCGACCTAGGCGTTCGTTCGCATCCTCCATCGGACGCACGAACGCATCCCATGTTGGTAATGAGTCATCAGCTAGCAAACGAGTGATGAGCGTACGGTTCTCATCGAGCAATTGTTCGATGGCCGGTGCGACATGTTCGGGTTTGATCTCTGCGAAACGGGGGAGACCGGAGAAATTCAATAGGGGATTAGCTAGTTTGGTGTGTGTAGTCATTTGTGGGTTTGCTTCGTTTCATTTTTTATCCCACGGCGCAAAGCCGATGGGGCGTTTCTTATCTGACTCAGAGGGTGACATGAGTTGGCGGATGGCGTTAATCAATTCCGAAATTGCTCGGTCATGGCCTGCGAATTTTCGTTCGAGTTTATCCAACTTTTGTGAAAGTTCGTTGTTGCTGGAGACCAGTTCACGCAGGTGTACGAAGGTGCGAACAATCATGATGCTGACATCGACGGCTCGATCAGATTTGAGCACGTTACCCAGCATGAGTGCGCCGTGTTCGGTGAAGGCATAGGGCAGTTTGCGTCTACCGCCCCAACTTGATGTCGCAATTTGCGACTTCAAGTTGGCGAACTCTTCAGCAGTCAGTTGGAACATGAAGTCTTCGGGAAATCGCTCTTTGTTACGGCTCATCTGCTCATTTAGCCGTCTGGTCTCCACCTCATAAAGCTCCGCCAAGTCCGCATCCAACATGACTTTCTGCCCACGGATAAGCAGAATTTTGCTTTCGATGTTCGCCATCGTAATGAGTGGTTGCTTGTCGGTCATCACTAACCCCCTAGTTGTCACCTTGTGTAGCCCAACAGGTGGTCACAATTTGCGACCACCTTAAGGTAAATCCGAATTGCTTATTGTTGAAAGACTAACTGCCCGTCGAGCAAGGTATAACGCACGCGGCCTTGCATCTCGTAGCCATTGAACGGCGTGTTCTTACCTTGGCTCTTGAGGGCGGCAGGCTCTACCTTCCAAGCGGCTTTGGGATCGAACACGCAGAGGTCGGCATGGGCGCCAATGCTGAGGTGGCCCATCTTCACGCCCAACAATTGAGCTGGGTTGATGGTGATGCGAGCGAGTGCATCCAGCAACGGGATCTTGTCTTGCTCGGCCCATTTCAGCACCAGCGGTAGCAGCAGTTCCAAGCCTGTCGCGCCATCTTCTGCTTCGGCGAAAGGCATCTGTTTGGCATCTTCATCCACGGGTGAATGGTTGGAGCAAATGGCGTCGATGGTGCCATCGCGCAGTCCGGCACGTAGTGCATCGCGGTCACGCAGGCTGCGCAGAGGTGGCACGAGGTGGCAGTTGGAATCGAAGTAGCCGATATCCATCTCGGTGAGGTGCACGTGGTTCATCGACACGTCGCAGGTGACTTTCAACCCTTCACGTTTCGCAGCGCGGATCATCTCGACACCGGCGCCGCTAGAGACGCGGCAAATATGTAGCGTCACACCGGTCTCGCGTGCGAGTTGCAGTGCGGTGGATAGTGCGACGGTCTCCGCCGCGACGGGGATGGGCGGCAAACCTAAGCGAGTGGCGACTTCTCCGTCATGCGCTACACCGTTCTTGGCGAGGAAGCTGTCTTGCGGACGCAACCACACGCGGTAGCCAAAGGTAGCGGCGTACTGCATGGCACGCATCAATACGCGGGTGTCGGTGAGTGGCACGTCGGCTTGGCTGAAGGCCTTACATCCCGCTTCAGTCAGCTCGATCATTTCGGTGAGTTCCGCACCTTTCAATCCGTAGGTCAGCGCCCCCTGAGGGAACACGCGGCACTGGTTGAGATTGCGCGCACGATGCTTGAGCATCTCCACCAGACCCGGTTCATCCAATGGTGGATCGGTGTCGGGCGGACAGGAGAGAGAGGTCACGCCCCCAGCCACTGCGGCGCTCATCTCCGATTCCAAGGTGGCACGATATTCGTATCCGGGTTCGCGCAGACGCGCGGCGACATCCGTCAGGCCGGGCATCACAATGAGGCCGCTGGCATCGATCACTTGGTCAGCGACGAAACCATCTGGAGCTTTGCCAATGGCGGCGATACGACGCGCCGAGATGAACACGTCCTGCTGTGCATCGAGTTTGTTTTTGGGATCGATCACACGACCGTTCTTGATCAGGATATTCATTGTTTTGCTCCTGCTAGCGTGCTCATCACCGCCATGCGCACCGCGATACCGAAAGTGACCTGCGGCAGGATGACCGATTGCGAACCATCCGCCACGCTGGAGTCGATCTCTACGCCGCGATTCATCGGACCGGGGTGCATTACGATGGCGTCGCCCTTGGCAGCAGCCAGACGCTCTTGTGTGAGTCCGTAGTATTTGAAATATTCCTGAGCCGAGGGTAGTAGCGCCCCCTGCATGCGTTCGTTCTGCAGGCGCAGCATCATCACCACGTCCACATCTTTCAAGCCTTGTTCCATGTCGTGATAGACCTGCACGCCGAGCTTCTCGACGTGGGTCGGCAACAGCGTCTTGGGGGCGACGACGCGCACTTCAGGTACGCCCAGTGTGGTCAGCGCATGGATCTGCGAACGTGCTACACGAGAGTGCAACACATCGCCCACGATGGCGACCTTCAGGTTGTGGAACTCTTTCTTGTAGTGGCGGATGGTGAACATGTCCAACAGCGCTTGCGTGGGATGCGCGTGGCGTCCATCGCCGGCGTTGATGACGTGGATGTCAGGTGCGACATGCTGTGCGATGAGGTGAGCTGCACCACTGGAGGAATGACGCACTACGAACATGTCGGCGTGCATCGCGCACAGGTTGTCCACCGTATCCAGCAGTGTTTCGCCCTTGCTGGTGCTGGAGGAGCCGATGTTGAGATTGACCACGTCGGCGGAGAGTTTCTTCGCTGCGATCTCGAAGGTGGTGCGGGTGCGGGTGCTGTTTTCGAAGAAGATGTTGAACACAGACTTGCCGTGTAGCAACGGGACCTTTTTGATCTCGCTGCCTTCGACGATGTTCACGAAGCCGGCGGCCGTGTCGAGGATGTCGCGCAGGATGCGCGCGGGAAGACCTTCGGTGCTCAACAGATGTTGAAGTTCACCGTGCTTGTTCAACTGAGGATTATTCATGCGTAGATTCCTGCGCTGGGTTCATCAAAATACGCTTGCAGTATCTGCTGCGCGGCGTATTGGTCGATAAGAGACTTTTGCTTGCGGCCATGGATTCCTTCATCGTCTAACGCACTGCTTGCAGCGGCGGAAGTATACCGCTCATCGACCAAAATCGTGGGCAAATCGAAGCGCCCTTTGAGACGGTTGGCGAAGCGGCGGCACAGGGCAGTCATCTCATGCGGTGTGCCGTCATCGTTACATGGTAGCCCCACCACAAGGGCTACGGGCTGCCATTCTTTGAGAAGAGCCGCGATGGAGGTGAAGCGCACCTCGGTCTTCTCATCGTTGATGGTAGAGAGAGGGCGGGCGGTGCCGGAGATATTGTTGCCTACGGCGATGCCGATGCGTTTGGTGCCGAAATCGAATGCGAGGAAAGTGCCTGACAGGGTGGAGGAAGACTGCCCGTCAGGCATGTCCAGCCTCTTCGGAAAGGGACGCGAAATCAACACCGAGCAAGGCCATTGCCGCCGCTAGTTTTTCTTCTGCGGGCAGATCGAACAGAATGTGTTCGGTGGCAGGCACGCTCAACCAAGCATTGGCTGCCAGCTCTTGTTCCAATTGCCCTTCAGACCAACCCGCATAACCAAGGGTGATGAGCAGGTTGCTGGGCCCCGTGCCTTCACCTACCGCCTGCAAGATGTCTTTGGAAGTGGTGAGTTCTATCTTGTCGTTCACTTGCAGAGTCGATTGCCATTTACCGCCCGCGTTATGCAACACGAAGCCACGGTCAGTCTGAACCGGACCGCCGAAATGCACAGGCATGTCTTCCAACTCTGGCTGGGTGAGTGGCATGTTGATCTGCGCGAACAGCTCGCTCAGATTGAGGCTGATGGGGCGATTCACCACGATACCCATCGCCCCCTCGTCATTGTGCTCGCACACATAAGTGAGCGACTTGGCGAAGAAGGGATCGGTCATCGCCGGCATGGCGATCAGGAAGTGGTTGGTGAGGTTCATGTTTGACATGTCGCCATTGTAGCTTTTTGAGTCTCCCCTCACAATTCGCGCTATGACTAAAACATACCCTGTCTCACTCTGTTGGTTTCGCCGCGATCTGCGCTTGCATGACCATGCCGCGCTTTACCACGCGCTGAAGGAGAGCGTAGCGGTGCATTGCGTGTTCGTGTTCGACACCGACAACTTGGATGCTTTGCCCAACAAGGCTGACCGTCGAGTGGAGTTCATCTGGCGCAGCGTGCAGGAGTTGAAGGCTGAGCTGGAGAAGCAGGGCAGCACTTTGCATGTATTGCATGGCAGCGCACGCAAGCTCATCCCGCAGTTGGCGAAACAACTCAACGCATCGGCGGTTTTTTGCAATCACGACTACGAGCCCGATGCCATTCAGCGCGATGCGTTCGTTGCAGCCGAACTTGGCAAGAACGACATCGAGTTGCACGACTTCAAAGACCAAGTCATCTTCGAGCGTGACGAGATATTGAATGGATCAGGTAAGCCGTTCGCCGTGTTCACGCCTTACAAGAACGCATGGCTGAAGAAGTTGGACGATTTTTATCTGCGTGCTTATCCGGTGGAGACGTATCTTGAGGCGTTGGCAAATTGTGAGCGAACCCCATTGCCTAGTCTGGAATCGTTAGGTTTCAAGTTGACCAATCTAGGAGAGATGGCGTTGCCCTGTGGCATGTCGGGGGCAAGTAAGTTGTTCGAGGATTTTCAACAGCGCATCGGTGAATATCACGCACGGCGCGATTTTCCTGCGGTGAAAGGCGTGTCCTATCTTTCCACGCATCTGCGCTTCGGCACCATCTCCATCCGAGCGTTGGCGAGCTATGCGCATCACGTGGGTGGGCAGGGCGCGCAAACGTGGTTGTCCGAACTCATCTGGCGCGAGTTCTACCAAATGCTGTTGCATCACCATCCGCAAATCGTGAACCATGCCTACAAACCGCAGTTCGACACGCTGGCATGGCTTAACGACAAAGATAAGTTCACCGCATGGTGCGAAGGCCGCACAGGTTATCCACTGGTGGACGCAGGTATGCGCCAGCTCAATCAGACTGGCTTCATGCACAACCGTTTGCGTATGGTGACAGCTTCGTTTTTGACCAAAGACCTACAGATCGATTGGCGCTGGGGCGAACGCTATTTTGCCGAGCATCTGCTGGACTACGACCTATCGGCGAACAACGGTGGCTGGCAATGGTCAGCCTCGACGGGGTGTGATGCGCAGCCTTGGTTCCGTATCTTCAATCCGGTCACGCAATCAGAACGCTTCGACCCTGCAGGTAAATTCATTCGCCGCTATGTTCCTGAGTTAGCAAACTGTCCCGACAAATTCATCCATGCGCCGTGGACGTTAGCGAGCAGTGAGCAAGAAAGAGTCGGCGTGGTGGTCGGGAGAGATTATGCAGCGCCTATCGTCGATCACGCCTTGGCGCGAGTAAAGACGCTGGAGATGTTCAAGCAAGCAACTGCTTAACCCATCTCCGGAACGGAGACGAAGCGCGCGATGTGTTGTAACAATTCGTCTTCTTGGTAAGGCTTACCTAAGTACTCGTTCACGCCAAGTTCCTTCGCGTAGTTGCGATGTTTGTCGGCGGTACGTGAGGTGATCATGATGATCGGCAGGCCCTTGGTCTTGCTGTCTTGACGCAGACGTTTAGCCAGCTCGAAACCGTCCATGCGTGGCATCTCGATGTCCAGCAACATCACCTGTGGTGAGATCTCGGTCAGCTGTTCCAGTGCATCCACGCCATCCTTCGCAGTCACGACCAAGTAGCCAGAGCGCTCTAGCAAACGAGTCGTGATCTTGCGTACGGTGAGCGAATCGTCCACCACCATCACCAACGGTTTGACATGAACTGCCTCGACGGCGACCGCCTTGGCGATCTTACGCACAACCGCGATACGCTGCGTGAAGGCGACCGGATTGATGATGAGGATGACCGTTCCGCTGGCAGACACGGTCGCGCCTGCGATACCAGGCAGGCGAGCCAGTTGTGGTCCGATGTTCTTCACCACGACTTCCTGATTGCCTAACAACTCATCCACATGCAGCGCGATGCGATGCTCTCCGCTACGTAGCAACAACACAGGATTGTGCGGCTGGCTGATGAGTTCGGTTTGGTCATCGCCTAGCAAGCGTGGCAGGTAGTGCAACGTATAACGGCGAGCTTGCCAGTCGACAAACTGCTGTTTGTAGGTCGCGTTCAATTCTGCTGGTTTCAATTGCTGTACGTGTTCGACCATGGTCGAAGGTAGAGCGTAGATGGATTGACCTGCGCGTACCAGCAAGGTCTTGGTCACGGCCAAAGTCAGTGGCAAGTGGATGCTGAAGCGCACACCTTGTCCCGGTTCGGAGGTGATGTCGACACGGCCACCTAGAGCAGATATCTCGCTACGCACCACGTCCAAACCGACACCACGACCGGATATCTCGGTGACTTCTTTCGCAGTAGAAAGCCCGGCAGTGAAGATCAGTTGCATCACTTGTTCGTCGCTGATCACTTCATCTGCAGTGATGAGTCCTGTATCGAGAGATTTTTGGCGGATGCGCGGGATATCTAAACCTGCGCCGTCATCGCTAAAGTCGAATACGACCTCGTTACTTTCCTGACGCAAGGAAAGGCGGATCTCGCCGATCGGTGCTTTGCTGGTCAGCGCACGTTGCTCTGAGGTCTCTAGACCGTGTGCGATGGCGTTGCGCAACAAGTGCTCGAACGGTGCGGTCATCTTCTCCAGCACGCTGCGGTCAAGCTCGATCTCGGTGCCTGAAAGCTCCAAGTTAGCGCGCTTGCCTAACTCTTTACCGGTTTGGCGTACGATGCGATAGAGGCGTTCACTGATGCTCGCGAAGGGCACCATGCGGATGCTCATCAGGCCTTGCTGCAGATCGCGGTTGAGCTGCGCTTGTGCGTTCAAGGCAGCGGAGGTCTCGTCCAAGTTCTTCAACAGCGCTTGTTGTACGGTCTGAACGTCGTGCACGCTTTCGTTCATGAAGCGGGTCAACTCTTGGAAGCGGGTGAAGCGGTCGAACTCCAGCGGGTCGAACTCTTGTGTGCTTTCTGGGCTGACCGAGACGCGCGCCTGCATCTGACCTTCAGCTTGGATCTCGATCTCGCGCAATTGTTTGCGTAGTCGGTTCACGCTGTCTGTTAGTTCCAACACGCCGTTCTTGAACTCGCGCAACTCGGCTTCCACGCGTGAACGTGCCACGCTGACTTCGCCCGCCTCGTTGACCAAGCGGTCCACGGTATCGGAACGCACACGCAACAACGCAGCTTGCATGGCACGCTCGGCACCCACTTCCAGAACGGGTGCGGCGATGGGGGCTGGAGTGGCTTCTGTGATCGTTGTAGGCGCTTCGTCAGCAGCAACGGCTGCTTGAGGATTCTGCAACTCGTCGATGGCATGAGCGATGCGATCGAGATAGTTGTCCATCTCGTTCCATAACGCATCATCCAAGGTGTTCTTTGAGATCGCTTTGCTCACACGATCTTCAACGCGGTGGGTCAATTCACCCAGACGCATCGCGCCAGCCATACGGGCACTACCTTTGAGCGTATGCAGGCTGCGTTGTAGGTTGCGTCCAAGTTGCGAGTCTTCAGGTGTCTCGCGCCATGCACGTAAGGTGCTGCCGATCTGAGGATAAAGCTCGTGAGCTTCTTCCAAGAAGATTGGCAACAACTGCTCGTCGACCTCGTCGTGAACGCCGCGTTCTTTTTTGCCGTCATGTTGGATCTCGGCCAAAGATTCTTCAACGACAGGTGCCTCATCTTGTGCTTCGACTTCAAGTGTCGGCTCATCGACGATTGGAGCTTCGATGACGGTTTCAGTGAAGGCAAACACTGGCTCTATCGGCAGCTCTTGTTGAGCGATCACGATCTCTTTGTCTGCCTGCAAACGGGCGATCAGGTCGCTCTGTTGAAGCGGTTCGGTGTGCGCTCTGACAGCCGCACACAATTCGTCCAGACGAGAGATGACCTCGTTCAGCAGTGAAAGCTGGACGTCGTTCACCACATTCGGTTTATCGATGCGCACCTCAAGCCATTGCTCCAAGGCATAGGCGAGTTCGGCGATGGTGGTGAAACCCATGGTGCGATTGACGCCTGCCAAAGTATGGGCGGCGCGCATGAAGTCATAGGACACGATATGTTCGTTGTTCTCGTGTAAGCCAGACAGATGGGATTGCAAGGAAGCAACGTGCTCTGCCGCTTCTTCTGAGGCGATACGGAACAGCACGGGCGACATGACAACAGAGCCTATCTGGACTTGCGCTTCCTCTTGTGGCGTCTCTTCCACGATCTCAGGAACAGGCGCTTCGGGTTGCGCTACTTGCGGCAGTTCTTTGCCGTTCTCTATGCAGTCAGCAACCGTGAGGAGATGCGAGGTATCGATATGTGCGGTCGTCGCACCGCTTTGCAGCATGTCTACCCAGTGTTGGAACAAGACCTCGGCATCACCCACCATATCCAACAAGGCAGGTGTGGCAGGAACGTTCTCAGCCAACCATTTGTTCATGGCACGCTCGACCGCCCAAGCGACTTCTCCCAATTCGGTCAACCCCACCATGCGACCACTTCCCTTGAGGGTGTGGAAAGAGCGACGCATGGTCACCCAAGGTTCGCGGCTATCCAAATGCAAACGCGAGATATCAAGATTGGCGCGCAATGTCTCCATGACTTCGCGCGCTTCTTCCAAGAACACTTCTAGTAGTTCGGCATCTTCGTCGCCAGAGCGGATAGAGACGCCGGCTGGAGTGATAGGTTCTTCAGTCTGCTCAACCTCGGCAGGGGCAGGATTGATGTTGATCTCACTTAAGTCTTTCAAGGCAGAGACAAGTGCGACCGGATCTGCCTTTTGCCCGAGCGTCAGTCCGTGAACATAGCCATCCATCAAGCTGACGGCGGAAGCGACTGTGCGCATCTCCTTCGCTGAAGGAGTGTCACCTTGTTGGTAGCGTTCTGTGATCTGACGCAATGTCACTAGGAGTTGTTCAGCCACATCTAGTGACAGGATGTGCAAGCCGCCTTGAACCTGACTCAATAAGCGAT
The DNA here is from genome assembly GCA_013824485.1 of Sideroxydans sp. Lineage (GTDB taxonomy): Bacteria > Pseudomonadota > Gammaproteobacteria > Burkholderiales > Gallionellaceae > Sideroxyarcus. The sequence continues at coordinate 26,001 of PNNY01000001.1, read as the reverse complement.
TGACCTGCAGTAGCTCTGCCCGTTTGGCTGCGTTGCCGAAGAACGCATTGAGGCTCTGTTCGATGTGTTGCAGATTACTCTGCATCTCAGTCGCGAGCGGAGACATCACTTCACGCTGTTCCATCTCGCAATACAGCGAGACTAGGCTGGCTAGTTTGCTTGGGTCTTCCGGCATACGCATCATGCCGGCTTGCATGCGCATGCTTAAGATGCGTGCCTGTTCATTGAAGCCACTACCTAGATGTTGGTAGTGTTCAATGCCGCTGTTCAACAACAGTAACGCCATCGCCATATCCATGGCGATGCGCTGAGCACGGTCAGGGTCATCCGCATGAGCGGCGGTGGTGCTGATCTGTTTGCACAGGAACTGCAAAGTGTTGCGATCTAGCTGCTCAGACAACAAGTAAAGTTGTTCTGTTTGGATCGCGAAGCGGGCGCAAGCAGAGACATCATCGGCGACACAGCGCTCCCAAGTCTCATCAGCGACGGCCAACTGCGCGCGCATATTGCCAAGCACGGCGGCAGTCTCACTCGGGGGGAGAGGCGGTGCATCAGGTAAGAAATCTTCTAGAGCAAAGGCAGTCTTGATGTCCTCAACGGATTCGCTGACCGTGTGACTACGCGCCACCAGATACAACAGTTCACTCAACGCGGCTTCTTCATCGAAGGCACTATCGTCTATCAGCGAGCGCATACGTTGGTCGATGCGGCTGAGTGACTTTTTGATATTCAGTTCAGGCGGCACACCATCGTGTGAGACACAATTCAGGAACCCATCTGCTACCCACCAGAACGCGCGTTGGTTGTCTTGTGGCACACAGGTCAGCACGATTCGAACGGCGGCCATCATATTGCTCAAGGCTTCGAACGTATTGTCTTGTCGTAGCCATTTGAGGAGCCCCTGTTGATACTGCATGCGAGCGCTCTTGATGCGAGCGCTCGGATCATCGAGCTGCGGCTCTCTTAATACTGAAGCGGGTAGTTCGACTTGTGAGTCGGGGAAGAACAGATCCACCTCGAATGCCATGTCAAGGCCACGCGCTTGGTGCAATTCCTGATATTCGTTGAATAATCGTAAGGTGGCGTTAGGCGCGCCAGCGGCGAGGGCATCCAAATAATGGGTCAATCCGAACAGCCCTCGACGTATGGCGTCCTGACGCATCGGGCTGGCATCTTGAGGGCGCGAGGAAAGTTCTTTTAGCAGCGTCTCGAACTCGGTGCAGAAAACCACCAGTCCGCGCATCGGCAACATCTGCAACACGCCCGTGAATCGGTGTAGCTCTGACAGTGCTTCTTCCAAAGATTGGATGTCGCTACCTGTCGCAAAGAAGCTTTCCAGCGCAAGGCTGATCTTCGCCAATGAGCTATCAAGCTCTGACTTGACTGACAGCAGTTGCATTGAGTTGAAAGAGGCTGTCACGCTTGTCCTTAGAGCTTGAAGCCGGATACCGAGCCACTCAATTCTTTAGCCAAGCCTTCCAGCTGAGCTACCGATGCGCTGGTCAATTGCGTACCCTTTGAAGTTTGCTCCGTGATCTTCAAGATGTCTGCCATCACGTTCGCTACTTCTTGTGCCATGTCGGTTTGTACTTGTGTGGATACCGAGATACTGTTCACAAGGTCGGTCAGTTCTCGCGTGGAGCGCTCAATTTCCTGAAGCGACTTACCCGCTTCGTCGGAAAGCTTCGCACCTTCGACCACACCCTGTGTGCTCTTTTCCATCGCCGCCACGGCATCTTGCGTATCGCCTTGAATCGTCTTGACCAGCAAGCCGATCTGCTTGGTCGCCTCGCCAGAACGTTCCGCGAGGCGCTGGACTTCTTCTGCAACCACCGCGAAGCCGCGTCCTGCTTCACCCGCTGACGCCGCTTGGATCGCTGCGTTCAGCGCGAGCACGTTGGTTTGTTCGGTGATGTCGGAGATGAGGTCAACGATCTCACCGATCTCCTGTGAGCTCTCACCCAGACGTTTGATACGCTTGGAAGTCTCTTGGATCTGTTCGCGGATGCCATCCATGCCGGCTACTGAGTTCTGCACAGCGCGTGCACCTTGCTCGGTCACTTCTAGCGTACGTCGCGCCACCTCGGAAGACTGAGCCGCACTACTGTCGACCTCTTGGATCGACTTGGTCATCAATTCAACCGCGCCACCCGCATCGCGGATCTCGGTCGCTTGTTTCTCAGTCGCAGCAAGAAGTCCTTTGGTGACCGTACCCGCATCGCTCGTCGCCTTGGTGACTTGTTGCGATGCAGAAATGACGCGCGATACCAGTTTGCGAAGTTCGTCGGTGGTGTAGTTGATCGAATCAGCGATCGCGCCCGTGATGTCCTCTGTCACTGTCGCCTTGGTGGTCAAGTCGCCGTCCGCCAGATCAGACAGTTCGTTCATCAAACGTAAGATCGCTTGTTGGTTCTGACGGTTGATACGTGCTGCTTCGCGCTCGCGGCGTTGCGCCTCATCGAGGTAGATCTTTGATAGCAACAGTAACAGTAACAGCAACATGCCGCCTGAGAAGCCGACAACGAAACTAGATGCGCGGCCTGAGCTGGCATCTTCGTAGCTTGACACCAACTTTTGTGTCACCGAGAGCATTTGGTCATCTTCCGCTAGCAGTTTTTGGGCAGCTTTACGAGAAGCCAATACCTTGTCTGAGTTCGCGGCGATGAAACCCACCACGTTTTGATAGCCTTCAAATTCGTCTTTTAGCGCGATGACGTTCGGATCGGCCTGGGGGAGTTCTGCTAACAGCGCCTGTGCGGCGCGCATCTTTTCAGGCAAGGCAGCCAGACTTTCAGTGGAAGTAGAAGTTTGCACGGTCTGCACTTCGCCCACGGTCTGTTCCAACAACAATTGGAACTGGTTAGCTTTGGGACGTAATGCAGGCGAGGTCTCGCTGACCACTTTTTCTGCCATCTTCAACATATCGCGTTGCAATGAGGCGCCGCGCTCTAGGGTGACCAACACGCCGCGCCCCTGTTCCAACTCATCCAACAATCTGGTGATGCGAGTCCATTGCAAGGTCAGTTGATCCAAAGGCGTGCGTGCCACACCTTCTGTGGGTGGTAAGACACCATCACCTTTGTCTAGAATCTCCAGTGTCGTCGTGAACTGCGCGCGCGCATCGGTCAGCGCGTCGAACGCCGCACTGTCACCTGAGATACTGGCAACCTCGGCGTTCTTTGCTAGCCGTTGCGACAGCAGTTGCAGTTTGGAGGCTTGAGCAACGTAACGAGAGCCAGAACCTGATGCACGCGTGTCGAGGTAGGTGAAGACGCCCGCGATGAGCAGGAATACCAAGAGCAATCCGCCCAATATGCGTAGCTGGCGATCAAATGACTGTTTGCTGAACCAAGGGATGTTGATGCTGCGAATCTCATCTGGGTTCGTTGAAGCGGATTTTTTTGAGGACGATTTGAAAGCCATATATTTCTCCCTGTGCAGTAACGGACTAAGCCCCGATCTGCAAGAACTCCGGTTGTGACAACATGTGTGTGATGTCTAGCTTGCGCCAGACCTGTCCATTCGCATCCTGCAAACGCAATTCGCCGTTGACTTCTTGTTGCTGCCAATCTTGCGTGTTACGCAACCCCAACACCCTTGAGACCAATAGACCAGTATTGAAAGCGAAGCGTTGACCAAGTAGCAGTACGCGGTTATGCGCTTCGCGTTGGGTCGTCTCGTTGTCTATGTAGGCACCTAGATCGACGATGCTATATAAACTTCCGCGCACGTTCGCTACCCCGCAATACCAAGGTTTGGTCAAAGGAACGTGCGTGAGTTGAGGCAAGGGCAATACTTCGCTGATGTCGGGCATATCTACTAGCCAGAACGTCTCGCCGACACGAACCCCGAGCGTAGACACTTGAGCATCGCCAGCCGCTTGTGCTTGTAGTCTATCCAGTACTTGCTGTTGGAATTCGCGTAGGTTGAAACGTTTGGACATGGAGATGGATCAGCCGAGCGCGTTGATCTTGCCTAACAACTCTTCGGCATTGATGGGTTTGGTGACGTAATCCTTGGCGCCTTGGCGCATGCCCCATATCTTGTCGGTCTCTTGCCCTTTGGTTGTGCAGATGATGATAGGGATATGTTTGGTCGCTTCGTCTTGCGAGATAGCGCGGGTCGCTTGGAAACCGTTCAAGCCCGGCATCACCACATCCATCAGAATCAGGTCTGGCATCTCGGTCTTAGAGTTGGCTACCCCTTTTTCACCGCTCTCGGCGAAGACGACTTGAAAACCCTTTTTGCCTAACATCTCGCCTAATACGTGACGCTCCGTCGCAGAGTCATCCACGACCAACACTTTCTTAATTGCCATATTCTGCTTCCTCGTAACGTTTTGTATGTGCGATGACTGCTTCGATCAAACTCTTCTTGCTGAAGGGCTTGGTCAGATATTGATCAGAACCGACCAGTTTGCCGCGCGCTCGATCAAACAAGGTGTCCTTGCTGGTGAGCATGACGACAGGGGTGTTTTTGAAATCACGATGGTTCTTGATGAGTGCGCAGGTCTGATAGCCATCCAATCGCGGCATCATGACGTCGACGAAGATGACGTCGGGTTTGTTGTCTACCACCTTAGATAAGCCATCGAAGCCATCCTCCGCTAGCACCACCTTAGCGCCTGCCTGTGAGAGGAATATCTCACCGCTACGGCGTATGGTATTGCTGTCATCGATCAGTACGATGCGTATTCCAGACAGACTATCGCTCACGTTGACCACCCTGAAGTTATTATCTTTATTACCAAATTAACTGCAACGGAACTTCTTCATATTCGCGCAGGATACCGCAATTTCCACTATGTACTCAATGAGCCGATATGCTCGAAGTGCCTACTTCCGCCAGAATTGAGGTGTGAAGAGGATCAGCACAGTGAAGATCTCAAGTCGTCCAATCAGCATGCCGAAGGTACACACCCAAGTTTGGAAGTCAGTCAGACCTTGATAGTTGCTAGCAGGACCGACCACGCCCAATCCCGGGCCGCAGTTGTTGACTGAGGCGAGTACAGCAGTGAAGGCTGAGATGAAATCGAGTCCACTGATGAGCAATGCGAAGGTCAAAATTGTCAGCGTCATGAAATACAAGAAGATGAAACCCAAGACCGAGAATACGATGTTGTTGGCGATGACCTGACCAGCGATCTTCATTGGATCGACTGCATTCGGGTGGAGCAACTTTAGGAATTCACGTCCTGCCTGCTTCACCAACACCAAGGTGCGGATCATTTTGATGCCGCCACCCGTCGAGCCAGCGCTAGCCACAGTCGCAGTGAGAAGCATCATCCATAGCGGAGCGAAGATGGGCCACTGAGCGTAATCCACGCTAGCAAAGCCCGAACTGGTGGCGATTGAGACCAAGTTGAAGCTGGCATGGCGCAGTGCAGTCCAGTAGCTTGGGTAGACATCCTGCCACCATAAGAAAGTGGCGATGCCGATGCAGCTACCAAGGATGATGGTCAAAGATGGGATCGCTTCCGGGTCGACGCGATACACCCTGAAACTGCGGTTGCGCAAAGCGATGAAATGGGTGGCGAAGTTCAGCACGGCGATCAACATGAACACGATCATGATGAATTCGATCAGCGGAGAATTGAAGTAACCGACGCTAGCATCGTGAGTGGAGAATCCGCCTAGCCCCATGGTGGCGAAGGAATGGCAGACGGCATCCAGCCAAGACATGCCCGCCCATTTCAAGCTGCCGATACAAGCCAAGGTGATGGCGACATAGACGATCCAAAGATTGCGTGCGGTGTCTGCGATGCGAGGGGTCAAGGCTGAATCTTTCATTGGCCCTGGAGTCTCGGCCTTGAACAATTGTCGGCCACCGATGCCAAGCAGTGGCAACACCGCAACGGCCAACACGATGATGCCCAAGCCACCCAACCAATTCAGTTCATGCCGCCATAGGTTGAGTGCGGGGGGTAGATTGTCCAAGCCAACCAGCACGGTCGCGCCCGTGGTCGTCATGCCCGACATCGTTTCGAAGTAAGCATCCGTGAAAGACAGATTAGGAATCATCATCAGCAAAGGGATGGTGCTGAAGGCAGGCATCGCCGTCCACATCGCGACGACCAGTAAGTAGCCGTGGCGAATAGAGAGCTCGCCTTTGTGTCTGCGCGTCAGCATCCACATCAACACACCGGCAGACGCTGTCCACAGCATCGCCATGAAGAAGTCGTAAAGCATGGTGTAGTCACCGTAGATCAGCGAGGTGACGATGGGCATAAGGTAAGCGATGCTGAACACCACCAACAATAGACCCAAAGCATGGATAACTGTTAACGCCCTTTTCATCAGAAGAACCCGATTTTCACTTGGAACAACTGCTCGACCTTGCGGATCATCTTCTTATCGATGACGAACACGATGACATGGTCTTCCGATTCGATCACCGTATCGTGGTGCGCGATGACGACTTGACCATTGCGCACGATGGCGCCGATGGTTGCCCCGCGGGGTGATTGGATCTCATCGATACGACGCCCGACCACTTGTGAGGACTCACGATCGCCATGCGCAATCAGTTCTAGTGCTTCAGCGGCGCCACGGCGCAAAGAGTGCACGGCTGCCACATCACCTTGACGCACATAGGCGAGCAACGAGCCGATGGTGACGTGGGCGGGGGACAGTGCGATGTCGATCTTGCCGCCCTGAACCAAGCCGACATAGGCGCTACGATTGATCAGTGAGATCACCTTGCGAGCACCGATCTGCTTTGCCAGCAAGGCTGACATGATGTTGTTTTCGTCATCATTGGTCAGTGCGCAGAACACGTCGACATCCTCGACATGTTCCTGCTGCAACAGATTCTCGTCGGTGCAATCGCCATGTAATACCAGTGTCTTGGTCAACTTGCTGGCAAGGCGCTCACAGGATTTCTTATTGAACTCGACCAGTTTGACTTGGTAATCATTCTCAAGCGCTTTGGCCAGGCGCATCCCGATGTTTCCGCCCCCCACGATCATCACGCGCTTGGTCGGTTTGTCCATGCGGCGCATCTCTTTCAGGACACGGCGGATGTTCTCTTTGGCGGCGATGAAGAAGATCTCGTCACCGTCTTCGATGACCGTCGTACCCTCAGGGCTGATCGCTCTATCCTTACGGAAAATGGCGGCGACGCGTGTTTCGACTTGCGGCATGTGGGTGCGCAAGAAGCTCAAGGGTTTACCCACCAGTGGACCGCCCTCAAAGGCGCGCACCGCAACCAGCGACACTTTGCCCTCGGCGAATTCCAAAACCTGCAAAGCCTCGGGGAACTCGATCAGCTTGGTGATGTAATCGGTGAGGATCTGCTCGGGGCAGATAGAGAAGTTCACGCAAAAGTTATCCGTACTGAAGACTTCTTCGCGGTTGAGATATTCGGTGGAGCGGATACGTGCGATGCGGGTCGGTGTGTTGTAAAGCGAGGCAGCCATCTTGCATGCGACCAGATTCACTTCGTCGCTTTGTGTCACCGCCAACAACATGTCCGCATCGGCGATACCTGCTTGTTCCAAGATGGATGGATGGGCGGCATTGCCGACGACGGTGCGCAGATCGAGGCGGTCTTGCAACAATCGAAGCTTTTCAGCATCTGCATCAACGATCGTGATGTCGTTCGCCTCATTCACCAGACTTTCAGCAACAGTCGAGCCGACTTGACCGGCTCCTAGAATCAGTATTCTCACGCTTCATCCTTCCATTTGATCGAGCAACCCATGCTGGCGAGTTGCTCGCGTGGGCCTTGTCCAGTTTTGGCGACTTGCAACATGGCATTGAATAGGTCGCGTTGTGCATCTGGAGCCGCTTCTTTACGCGAGGCATCCAGCCGGCCGCGATATTGCAATTCCATATTCGCATTGAAACCAAAGAAATCCGGTGTACACACCGCGCCGTAATCCTTGGCGATCTGCTGGGTCTCGTCCCACACGTAAGGGAAAGGATAGTCGTATTGCTGGGCGATGAGCTTCATGTTGTCGAAGCTGTCTTCCGCGTAATCCGCAGGGTCGTTCGACATGATGGCGATGCTGTTGATGCCGTGCTGTTGTAATTCGCGCACGTCGCGGATGATGCGGTCGCGGATAGATTTGACGTAAGGGCAGTGGTGATGCACACGCAAGTTTGCCCATAATGGACTGCACACATTCCCTGCAAATTCAATTGGTTGAGTAGTTTCGATGTGTCCATTCGTTTGTGGGTCAAAATGGACGGGATTTGCCCTTCCAGTCCATTTTTCGTTACAAAACATCTGGGATGTTTGCATTGGAGGATAATTCACCATTCACTTGAGATTGAAGTTGACGTATACATGCATCGTTAGGTTACAGAGTGGCCCACTCTGCTATTGTAACGCTGGTGGTTTGCCGCTAGCCTAAGCCGTACAAGTAGCGGAATAATACATCACTTCGTAAAATGGCGAGTGTAAGCGCCCTGCGTGGCAAAGGATAAAGAATGGCTGTTAACACACCTATCTGCGATTTTGGCTGGAAAGCTCCTGAATTCACCCTCAAAGACCCAGATGGCAGGGCGTTCACCATGTCTCAATGTGTCGGGGACAGGGGAGTGTTAATTGCTTTCATCTGCAACCACTGTCCGTATGTCCAAGCAATTGCCGAACGCTTTGTCGTTGATGCCCGTGAGCTTCAGTCAGAAGGCATCAATGTGTTGGCCGTCATGTCGAACGACTACAGCACTTACACAACTGATTCGCCCGCAGACATGAAGGTTTTTGCCGCGAAATACGGCTTTACATTTCCTTATTTGGTAGATGAGGATCAATCAGTGGCACGCGCTTATGGGGCGGTCTGCACCCCGGATTTTTTTGGTTTTAACAGCAAACTCGAACTGCAATACCGTGGCCGAATCGACGAATCCCGCAAGGAAACAGCCCCTGAGGGTGTCCGTCGCGACCTATTAGTCGCTATGAAACAAGTCGCCGCGACCGGCCAAGGCCCGCGTGAACAAGTAGCGAGCATGGGTTGCTCGATCAAGTGGGCAGAGGGAGCGGAGTAAGCCTTGTCTACGTCCAATAGCCTTCAGTGAATTAGTCCTTCCGGCTACCTTGTGATTTGTCACTACAAACTTCTTCGGGTATCCGGATTTTCCGGTGGGTGATAGCTAAATTTGATCTTGGTTTGATGGATTGCTATAGCTAAACCTGCGTGCTGCCCTAGCAACGTCGTTTCGAGCCTTATCCATGAAATCGGCATCTCCACGGGACTCCTCTTGGCAAGCCTCCAAATACAATTTACCTTCTTCCGGTGTTCTCAGGTGTTCTGCCACATCGTAATAGGTTGTCGTGTCTCTCATGTTAGTTCCTTGATCAGGTCAGGGTGTTTATCCAGCAATTTGAACAGATTGATAACCGCCGCCACCGGCTTGGCCTGTCCGCGCTCATAGCGAGAGAAGGCATTCTTCCCCCCACCCGCTAGTTTGGCGGCTTGCGCCTGAGTGAGTTTTAAGCGTTTGCGGATGGACTCCAACTCACTCGCTGCCAGTCGATCCACCTGGTCGCGGAACGCAAGCCACGCGGCTTCTTCGGCTGCGTCATAAACTAGCACTGCCTCATCGCATTTGTCGCAAAACGCACCTCGCATCTTCAATTCATAGGCGTGTCCCTTGTATTCCTGCGCCAATGTCTTGATGCCATCATGCAACACACCTTCCGCGCAGACTGGGCACACTTGGCCGTTCCATTTACTCTTCTTCATCTCATCGCTCCTTGAATGAAATTACAAAATATTCGCCAGCCTGTTGAAACTTGATGTACAGCGTAACGCTCTGCCATTCGGCGTGATACACATCCTGCCATACACGATGATCTGCACTGGTCGTCATGCTTTTATAAAAATCCACCGCTGTTAAGCCTTGTACTACAGCCAACGCATCCGCCTGAGCCATGCCCGCAGCACGAATTCCCGTAAGCGCCGTAATCGTCAGGTTCATTGCCTCCGGCGTGGTCATTTGCGCCTGAATCGCTTTAAGCAAGTAATGCGGTTTGTTCTTTTCCATGATGGATATTATTCCCCTAATAGGGGAGTTCGTCAATGATGCATCAGTATGGTCTATTACTACACCCACCGGAAAATCCGGATACCCACTTCTTCTTGCCGGCTGAGGACTAAACCGCTTCGCGGTAATTGGCACTCCGAACATATAGCAGTGTTTTCTTGAAGGGATTGAAACAGCGTTTCTGTTTCCCAGTCTTGGTAAGCGAGGCAATCCGCCTCATTCACCAAGAGGAGCAGAATTATGACTGCATCGACCTCGTCCGTTTCCACGTTACGTCAACGCATGCTGGATGACATGCGGATGCGCAAACTACGGTCCCCATTTTTTTGAAGTGATTGCCGGCTAGAGTTTTTGAACTGATTGTTGATCGATTATTCAGATATGCTGACGATGCCAGATAAAATTGAATTGATTTCAGTTGTAATTTGCTTGTGAAGTCTGGTTGGATCCGTCTCATTTTGCTGGCACAAATAAGTTAGCGTAAGCAGCGTCAAAGGATGAATCTCCATCCGTTCCGCCAATGCATTGATCTTGTCCAGTGTTGGACTCTTTAGGCCTCGTTCTAGGCTGCTCAAATACGTGCGACTGGACGCGATCGAGAAGTCCTCCTGACTAAGTCTTTTAGACTTTCTAGCCACCTTCAGTGAATGTCCAAACGCCTGCCTGATATCCATGGATATCTCCCATATGAAGAAGATTCCATCTAGCCATGACGAACACTATAGGACTACAATCTATAGTGTTCATAAAGAAGGAATGGCAATGTTTGAAACTCACGAAAATGGTAGAAGAAAAACCTACTTTTCATTACCGAACGAGTACCACTGGGACTATGTTGGCATCGCACTAAACAACCCTTGGATATTGGTTTCGTACTCAATTAATAGTGATGAAGGCTACTCCATCACTCAAAGCATCATGCTGTCTGATGTGCGGCAACTAATCGAAATGGCATGCCGCGAAGAAGTTGAAATACAGTTTGTCGATATCGTTAGCCCTGGCCACATTAATAAAACGGATCGTTGGAAAATGGAGCCGCTGAAAGAAATATGGTTACGTGTAAATGCGAAGTACACAGATCAATACGAGCATGTGTTCATACTTGAAGATGGCAACAGCCGAATCGAAATGGCAGTGCCTCCAGAGAACAAGTCATTAACCGAAGAGAAAATATTCTCGCTGTAGGGCGCGTGCTCACCTCGGATATGACACAACAAGGCTAGGTGTGTGAGAGCATCATCAGCTAGCCACAAAGGCTATAAGCGTCTCCAAAATAACAGCCTATGAACGACCGTTTCTGGATTCGAGGCAGACATAGCTACGATCAGAGCTGATTCGTATATCCGCAAATCACCAATGTCTCTAAAAGGCGAATTGCCGTCTGTCGCTTCCTCGGCCAGAAGAGACAGTGGGAATATTTTCAAAAGGATGACTGCGTTGGGTGGAGGGATGTCCGCATGCAGTACTGAAGCGGTCGTCGCTAGGAAGCATATCTTCGCTTGCAAGACCTTCGCAGCCTGTTGCAACCTTCTCTGTAAGTTCGCAAAAGCGCACAGCGTGTGTGGTTGCTAGACTGCTGCGAACAAAACCATCTTCATCTCTCCCAGCCAAGGGTGTTCTGATTTGGCATTCTCATGTTCTGACTTATCGACCGGTTCAGGCCATTGTCGCGAGATCTCTAGGATTAATGAATTGAATTGCCAGATAGCCTCCCCCAAGAGCGGGGCATATTCTGCCGTGCAGCTTGGATCATCCATGATTATTTTGATCAGCGCATTGGGGTTGCGCGGGTCGAATCCGGCCTCGAACAGGCTGAGCTGTAACTCGGCCAAGCGTGTTTGTGCAAAGTGAAAGACGGAATCGCGATTCGCGGGGCCTGAATGACGATTGAAATCGTCGAACAACTTGGCGACTAGGTTCACCTGCTCGACCAACTGCGCTGTTTCTTGCCCGTTCAGGTTCGTATCTGATGCGTTGTCGCGGAAGATGTTGAGATGTCCGATCAATCCGCTCCCATATTTTCTGGAATTCAGTTTGAGCATCACATCCAGCTTTTTCCAAGGTAGCTTGTTGTCGGCGGAATCAAACGCCTTCGCAGCCAACTCGGCCACCGCCAGTATCTGACCTAGCCTACTGAGGTTCTCGGAATGCAGACCACGTGGGTAGCCGCTGCCATCCATGCGTTCGTGATGCTCCAGCACCGCATCGGCTACCGATCTCGGTAACTCGGGGAATTCATCCAACAGCAAATAGGCAATGAGCGGATGAGTATACAGATGCCGCCTCTCCGCGCTGGACATGATGTGCGACGGTTCGAGTAATTGGGGATCGATGTGTAAGAGTCCAATGTCATGGAATAGGGCGGCAATGGCTATGTGTTCCTCTTCGCTCATGGATAGGCTGTCACATCGCCCCAGATAGACGCTCAAGATCATCAGCAACAGGCTGTGCTTGTAGATACGTGTGAACTTCTCTTTAGCCACAGTCAGCTTGAAGGCGAGCGGACGAGGGAGCGGGAAATCAATAGCGAGTTGTTGATACAGTGCTGTCTGGTGAAGTACCGACGCCACTTTGGATAGCTTGTCGTTGTTCGCTATCAATTCGAGTACATCTGCTTGGATTTGTGCGAAATCCAACATCCCATCCATCTTCAACGCATGATCGAGCGGCGGCATCAATTTGTGGTGGACCAAGTGATCATGTAGCTTACTGGAGATGTGAATGCCCTCAGCGACCAACTTGATCCCAGTTTGAGAATAGATGTCGCAGGCGGTCACGATGGGGCGTGTGTCCCCCAGTTCGGTGACTGCTTTCAGGTAGTACTCCTGCTTTATCTCCTGTTTTTGGGGGCTTTGCTTGTTGTTTGTCATGATGTGATTCCGTTAAAAAGCCCGTTGTCTGATGCAGAGCAGACATCAACGTCGCAAATCAGCGGCGCGGTTTACCGCGTACCCTGGATTTGTCTGGTTGGATTGTCTCCATTTCTTTCCGCAGGGGGATGGAATCTGCTGCGCCGACTCTCGTAACGCAAATTGCCGCAGCACGACATCCCAGAGCCAAGGCCTTGGCCGGATCCCCTGTATGCATCAGTTCAGCTAGGAAGAAGCCCACGAAGGTGTCTCCCGCTGCGGTCGTATCGACGGCATCTACGACCAAAGCAGGTTGTTTCAGCTCGGATTCACAGTCAAAATAGACGGTGCCTTTGCTTCCACGCGTCAGGACAGTCGCAGAACGAGGGTACTGTTCGCGCATGATGGCGCGGATATCCTCCGGATTGGTTCTTCCCGTGAGTTGTTCCGCCTCCGTTTCGTTCAGGATGAATATGTCCACCAAGGCCAGCGGGTAGTGACGGACATCGCCGCTCATCGGAGCGGGATTGAACACAATCCGCAATCCCTTTTCGTGTGCGCATTGAATGGCGTATGGCACCGAGCTTATCTCGTTCTGGAGTAGAACGTAGTCTCCCGACGAGCATGATGAAAGCGCAGTGGTGACGTCGGCTTCGGTGATGGTGCGATTCGCACCACCAAACAGCACAATAGAGTTCTCGCCGGATGGCACAACCTGAATTATGGCATGTCCTGTCGCCACCTCGTCCGCAAGCACGAACGTCGTGTCAACCGATTCCTGTCCAAGGCGCCGCACGAGCCATTCCGCATTCGGCCCGACTCTCCCCGAATGGCACGTGGCAGCACCGGCACGGGCCAATGCTACGGACTGATTGAACCCCTTACCTCCTGCGAAGGTACTGTAGCTGGAGGCGGCCAGAGTCTCTCCGGGACGAACAAAATAATCGACCCCATAAACATGGTCAATATTGATGGATCCAATGTTCAGTACTCGCAATTCATTCTCAATCCAACGTTGTTGAAGAAGTTGTATTAATTGCTAATCGCCAAGCCTATTGTGAAGGCGAATCACGTTTACAGACTGCGAATCAGTTGCTCTGCAATAATCGACAAGGTCACGCAAATTCATCGGTTTCGCATACAAGAATCCTTGTATCTCGTCGCACCGCTCTGCTTTTAGGAACTCATTTTGTTCGGCTAACTCCACCCCTTCAGCGGTGGTCAGCAAGCCAAAGTTCTTAGCTAGCGCAATGACGGCGCGCGTCAGCGAGACACTGTCCTTGTTGTGCGGTAATCCGTCCACGAAGGATTTGTCGATCTTGATCCTAGTCACAGGTAATTTCTTCAGATAACTCATTGACGAGTATCCAGTACCAAAATCGTCAATCGCCAATCCGACACCCAAGTCACGCATGCACTGCAACATCTCAATGGCGCTCTCCATATCATCCGCGATATAGCTCTCGGTAATCTCAAGCTCAAGCTGTTCTGGTTCTATCCCGCTTGAGTCTATGGCCTGTCTGAGGTTCGCCATCATGTCCTCGTTGCGCAATTGGACATTGGACACATTGATGCTGATGTGATCCAAGAGGATGCCATCCTGCCTCAAACGAGCAAAGTCAGCACATCCTTGCCGCAGAACCCATTTCCCGATAGGTACGATCAATCCTGTATCCTCAGCTAGGCTGATGAAACGATTAGGGGGCACTCTGCCTAAACTAGGACAATTCCAGCGGATCAGTGCTTCGATCGCTGCGATGCGGCCAGTGGCGACGGATATCTTTGGCTGATAACAGAGCTCGAACTGGTCTTCCTCTTGCAATGCCTGCTTCAAGGCATGTGTCATGTCGGAACGTTGTTGGAGATGTACTGCTAGCTCTTCAGAATAGAAACTGTAGCCGTTTCGACCTTTGTCTTTTGATTTATACATCGCTAAATCGGCGTGCTTAACTAAGGTCACACTATCGTCACCATCCTTGGGATAAATCGCGACGCCGATACTGGCGGATACGCCGAGTTCCATCCCAGCGCAGATGAAGGGTCTATGGAAGAGTTGTAGATATGCTTCGACCGTTGCGCGCAGAGCAACGATATCTTGTACACCTTCTATCAAGATATTGAATTCGTCTCCTCCGATTCTGGCCAATAGGTGATTCGATGCAGGTGCGCCCCCGTCCGTCAATCGCTTGGACACCTCGACCAACAACTCATCTCCGACATCGTGTCCCAAGGTGTCATTGATGACCTTAAACTGATCCAGTTCGATGAACAAAAGAGCCACTTGCGTGCCACTGCGACGCGCTAGATCCATCGAGTTACGCAGACTTTCCGCGAACAGGCGCCTATTGGGAAGATTAGTCAGGACGTCATGCATTGAAAGGTATTGTTGTTCATCCTTAGACTGCCGCAACCTGTCCTCTCGCTCCTGCACCGCGAGCGCAAGCTGATTGACGTTGACAGATATCTCTTCCAATTCATCCCCGGTCACGACACTAGTCGTTGCGGAATAATCCCGTTTCTCGATCTTTCTGATCTGCCCCATCAAACCGAGAAGCGGTACTTCCAAAGTTCGACGGATCACAAAACGCAACATCAATAAGACCAGGACTGCAACGACTACCAGAAGGTAGAAGAATTTATTTCGACTCTCAATCAAAACCTGGTTGAGTTCCACTTTATCTAGGTTGGCGACAAAATATACCTCTCCCGCATTGATCTCCTTCTTGAGTATGCCGAGATATTCATGTTCATTTTGCTTGATGCTCAAACTTGGTACTGCCTCATTCGGCACCAACAACTGTGACATCACATCATATTTCTTGTCGAAGGTCGGCATCATGGGCAAGTCGATATCTTTAGATAACTGGGCGAAATAGTCCTTATCTAACCATTTGGACATCTCAATGTGGGCGACAACATTGAAGGTGCCCTTCTCGAAGATGCTCTGATGCGATTTGATGATCAGCGAGTCGCCTAAACGATGGTAGGTTATCAAACTCCCTCGAATCAATTGATCAGGCGTGTAATAGTTCTTGTGTTTGAGTGTGATGTTCCCATTCAACACTTCATTCCCTGGGCTGAAGAGTGAGTGCTGTTCATATCGCTGGAATAGCTTCCTAGTGCCGCCCTCAAACGAAACGAAGTTCAGTTGATAACCCAGATCATCTTTCGTCACGTAGGCGATGAGTTCTCCATTCTTGTCATAGAGTGAGATGTCGCTATTGAACGAAAGCTTGACTCGTTTTAGCAACTCCTCTGCGATGTTCTTTTTCTCTTCATCGATCAGGAAGGTGTTGTAGTTATCTTTGTCCTGATAGTTGTTGATCAGATCGACGGACGCCAGAATATTCTCGTCAGTCTTCACGAATGCGATGCCATCCCTCAGCGAGTTCTCGTATTGCTTCAGGTTGTAATCGAGTCGCTGAAAGCCACGATACATCCGCTGTTGGGTGTCCTCGAGGAAGCGTTCCTTCAGGAAGTTGTCGAAATACAGTCCAAGCACGGCCATAACGAGCAACAAAGCGCCCGTCACCAATATTGAGAGCTTGGTGAACAGGCTAAGCTTGCCCAGATATGGTTTAGTTAATGATGGCTTCATGCTTGGTTATCTAGCGATCAGAAGATCGGTTTCACTTGTTCCACGTTTTCTTTCGTGACTAATTTGACCGGATTATAGATATGTTTAGGCACTGATTTTTTTGCAAATAGCTCAAGGGCAATTTCGACCGATTTGGTGCCACCCAAGGGGAACAAAACAGACCCACTCTGTGTGCCATTTCGGATGGCCTCTTGTGCCTCGCTGGTGAAATCGCAACCGACCATGATGATAGAACGTGGATCGATCTTGTTCTTACTCAACACCATGCGCACTCCGCTCAACATGCTGTCACTTTCAGAGAAGATCGCGTCCACACGTATCCCCTCAGCCACCAATTTCTCCATCTCGATCAACGCATCCTTGCGCAGATAGTTACCCGTGCGCTTGATGACCTTGATGCCCTTGTGCTTGCTAATCTCATCCATGAAGCCTTTGCTTCTCAGTTGGGTGACATCCGCCTTTTGCAGCCCCTCGAATAGCAACACAAAACCATTACCATTCAATCGCTTGGCGATATATTCCGCACCGATCGCACCAATCTTGATATTGTCTGAATTGATGAAGGTCGTGTATTGATCGCCCGAGATGCCGCGATCCAAGACGATCACAGGGATACCCAATTTATATGCTTTAGCAACTGCAGGGACGACAGCGTTTTCATCGTTGGTACCAATCACCAAAAGATCGACCTTCTGATCGATGAATTGCTCGATCTGGCGTATAAGTAAAGACGTTTGTCCCTGAGCATCAGAATAGACAAAAGTGAGGTTCTGATGTTTTGCCACCTCGTCCCTCACCTCATTCACCTGCGCCTTACGGAAATCATTTGCCATCGTGTCTTGTGCAAAGGCGATGACTCTGCTGCCGCCCGCCTCCGCAGAGGACGGAATCGGAGATGCAAAAGCAAGTAGAACAGCCACTATGGAAATTAACTTATTCATGATTCTCTTCCTTTCATTGCGCAAATCATTTAAAGATATTGCTTACCATCAGGTCTCCATCTGCACACCTGCAAGCGTACTTGCAGTGCGTCCACCGGCACCAAACTGACCTGCTCCAGCATTAGCAGCACCAGCCGCGGCATTCCAAGTCGCATATGTCACATACAGACGCAGTTCAGGACGTGACCAGAAATCTGGGCCTACCGCCAAAGTAGGTGCTATCGTCAATTTATTCAGACTTTGCTGAGCTTGCCCGTCGATACGACGCGATGTAGAGCCGACCTCAGCCAACCACTTGAAGTTACGACTGACTGCATATGAGACACGACCACCAGCGGAGACATCAGTGGTTTTGAGTCCATCACTACCTCCACCTTGAATCTTGCCTGTCTGATAAGCGATCAAGGCTTGCCCGCCTAATGGCCCCTGCTGCCAATCAATGGAATCAGCAATACGCGTACTTTGCATACCTGGTTGTTCAACGAATGTAGTCGTATCAGCTAGACCTTGGAACTGTCCACTGATCGCCGCATGCCCGTTGGAGGCTTGCAAGAACAAACTATTATTCATCCCACCCATGACGAAATCGGATTGCTCATGCGAAAACGATAGCCCCCCTCCTTGCGGCCCCATCTGGAAGGTGCCGCGCACTAGGGTACCCAACACACGCAACTTCCCTCCAGTATTGGTTCGTATCTCCGATAGGTCGACGTTGATACGGTTGGCATTGTTGACGGTAGAGCTGCCGTTATCGAAGGTGCCACCGGTGAAGACGCCGACGCCCAACTTGGCAAAGCCAATGTTAAGGTCTGTCACCCCTGCTCCCGTGTTGTCACCATAATCCAGCATGAAACGATCGACGACATGGACATCTTTGAGACGAAATCGGCGTTGCCCAGCCCAGAATTTCGCTTCTGGTGCCACATCAAGTCCCGATAGGGTTGCGAAAGCTTGGGCGGTCACTTGTGTGCCTCCCCATACTGCAGGCATATACAAGACCCCGAAGTTCGCTCCGTTGCCTGCATCAAAAGTCTTTCCAATGGCGACCTCAAACCCATTATCGCCTTCGTTCCCGAGACGATACTTGTGCATGTCGCCACCCAGGGTGTAGTTACCCCTAGGGGTGCCTGATGGACTTGAATATGCTACCCCCTCGGGTATATCCATTGAACTCGAAGGAGTTGATCTCTACAGCTTGAGCTGTGCTAGCAATGACGATGAAGAGCGTTGTCGCCACAAAAGCCTTACTGTACGAGCGCTTATCTGAAAAACATCCAGTAAATTCCATTTTCATTTTTCTCCTCCCATTAGTTTTGTGTACTTCTCGATCATTCGTGGAACCTAACGCAATTCCGTCCCTCTTCCTTGGCTCTATACATAGCCATATCAGCCAACTTCATCGCCTCATCAACACTGAACTCTTGGCTTCCGAACACGATGGCGCCGATACTGGATGTGCAACTATGCTCAATCACCGATTCATTTCCATCCGCCAGATGACACTTCAATTGATAAGTCTCCAACAAGGCTTTCCGAATCTTCTCTGCAACGATACCCGCCCGCACTCTAGACGATTCCTTATCAATGTCGAGCTCACTGAGCAACACGACGAACTCGTCACCGCCAAAACGGGAGACAGTATCGGTCTCTCTGACACAGGCGCTAATACGATGTGCCGCCTCGATCAATAGAAGATCGCCAGCCGCATGCCCAAATTGATCATTAAGGGGCTTGAAATTATCCAAATCGAGGAACATCAACGCGACGAATCGTCCACTACGCCTGCTTGAAGTTATCGCGCGTTCGATGCGCTCATGCATCAGCCTTCGATTGGGTAATTCAGTAAGAGTGTCATAGAAGGCAAGATGTTTGATCTCGTTCTCTGCCTCTTTGCGCAAGGAAATATCCGTTAGCGTACCCACATAATGAGTGACCTGTCCCGATTCCCCTTTCACCGCAGTGATGGTGAGCCACTCAGGATAGAGAGAAGCGTTTTTCCGCTTGTTCCAGATCTCCCCTCGCCATACTCCTCTACCATTCACAGATTCCCAAAGGGCGGCATAGAAGGAGCGGTCATGCCTATCCGATTTAAGGATATTCATCTTTTGTCCGACCGCTTCTTCTGCCGTATAGCCAGTGATATCGGTAAAAGCTTGGTTGACATTCAGGATGACAGTATCGGCATCCGTCACAACCATCCCTTCTTGCGATTCAAAAGCGGTGGCTGCGATACGCAATGATGTCTGGGCTTGTCGGTTTATTTCCAAGGTATCTAGGAATTTATTGAACCAATTCACCAACTCTTTGATCTCGTCAATCGTCGTTTTGGGGGAGTCCATTCGCAAGTTTGGAACGACTCCGCCGGATTGGAATTTCTCGAATCCTTCAGCAATATCTCGAATCGGCGACACCACCTGTTTCAGGTAGGATCGAATGAATACGATGATCAGCAATAGATTAAAGGCCACTAGCGCGATTCCCATTCGCTCCACATCATCCATTGTGGCGGTCAAATTCTTGCTTGGAACAACACTGATGATGTACCACTGCTTATCAGGAATCTGGAGGTAACTGAGTAAGACATCCCGACCATCCAACTTTATCAAGAGCGAACCGGATACTCCTTTCAATAGCTGTCCCAACCCTCTTTCAATGGGTTGTCCAATGAGCGTAGCCTCAGGATGGAATTGCAATCTTTGCTGTGCATCGATCACCATCAAATAAGCGTCCTCACCCAGCTCAAGCTTGCTGAAATAGGTATGCAGGTGTTCTGTAGAGAAATTGACTAGCAACATGCCGATAGGAACCGATTTTGCCTGCTCCCATCGAGTGATCGCTTTGCTTGCGATGATGACTTTGCGACTACTAGAAGCGGTATTGACGTTATCTTCGACGCCATGCCAGATGATGCGATCTGGTGTGCTTATCGTGCTTTGTAGCAACCTATCCCGCAGGTCGATCCTGACATTTGAGACATTGAGTGTATCGCCGACGTGATATTGCATGCCATTGAGAGCGAACAGATCGATTGAGACGAGCCCTCGCAGATTGCTATATCCACTCAAGACATAACCGATATGTGCCTTGGTCGACAAGCGGTCGTAGCTTGTTTGCGCGTCTCCATTCCGTTCAGAACTCTCGAGCACTTGACGTATCTCGTCGATCGAACTCAGGTTCGTCACCAAGCCGTTGATCTGCTCCATCTGAAGATTCAGATAGTCGCGCTGATATGACAACATCTGCATGTGGTGACCGATAGCTTCATCGATGACTGCACGCTTGGTCACGCTGTACGAAGCGAACTGCAAAATGAGCAAAGGAAATACGCTGATGACGAGCAAGAAGCTCGTCAGTTTTACAGTGAAGCTGAGTTTGGGATGCTGGATCTTCATGGCGAGCAGCCTCAAAAGATCACTTGAGATCCTTTGCTGTTATCGCCTTGGCTTCGATCTCAATCTCTAGAGGAACAGTCTCCTTACGCAAGAGTTTCAAAGCGGCCATCACTCCTTGGTATCCCTGTTGCGCAGCCTGCTGGTCGATCGTCACCAACATCTTGCCTTGGTAGATTGCGTTCTTGGCTTCCTCAAGCGCATCGAAGCCTGCGACAAGCACATCCTGGCGATGTTCATCCTGCAGGTATTTGATGACACCAATAGCCATCATGTCGTTCGCGCAGAACACGAGTTTGATCTTGGGGTGCTCTCCAAAGAGATGTTGCGCCACCGCGTACGCCTCATCGATCTTCCAGTTAGCAGTCTCCTTGGCAACCAGCTTGATCTTCGAATTCTCTTTGAATGCTTTCTCGGCACCGTGCAGACGTTTATTCGCGTTGTCTGCGCTACGGATACCCTCGATGATGACGGCTTCAGTTGGTTGGTAGACCGTATCAACAAGGTACTTTGCTGATTGATACGCTGCACGTTCATTGTTCACGCTGATGAATGGGACCGGTTTCATCTGACTGGCTTCGACTGCCTCAGGCAATAGACGATTATCGATGTTCACAATCGTAATGCCTGCATCCTGCGCCTTCTTTAATACAGGTACTAGTCTTTGAGAGTCGCCTGGTGCAATGACAATCGCATCGACCTTAGCCGCGATCTGGTTCTCGACCAACTGGATCTGCTGCTCGATCGATGTCTCTTGACTTGCCGTCATCACCTGCAGGTCTATACCAGTCTCTTGCTGCGCTTTTCGAGCCCCCTTCTCCATTTCAACAAAGAAAGGGTTGGTCAGCGTCTTCATGATCAACGCCACTTTGATTCTGGCGACCTGATTCGACGTCGAGCTATCTTGAATGGGTTTGTTGGCGACACTGGTTACGGATTGGGTGGATTCTCCACAGGCTGAGAGAAGCAAAGAGGCAATAGCTAACAAAAATACACGACTGACATGCATGGTGAACCCTCCTAGTAGTTTCGACGGGCGCCCTGTACTTTGCAGGGCATGTTTCCCATATTTTTCCTTGCCAGAACACCAACCGCCGCAACCATAAGCGCGATCAAACCAAGCTACGGCAGAAAATTTATCGTAAAGTACATATTGAAAGTGTACACCTATTCACACAATCATATTAGGGGAGTGGGCAACTGCATTTTCCGAATCTGCACTTTGAGTTTTGCCAAAACAGCAACCGGCAATGGCCGCATCAGGATAGAAAGCGGACATCTCTTCAGAGCTGGCAATCCGCTATTTCAGCAAATCGCCAATGTCTCTTCAGGCCGAATTGCCGTCTGTCGCTTCCTCGGCCATAAGAGACGATGGGGACTCGCTGAAATGGCTGATGGAGTGTTCTGAAGGTTAGTCCGATTCACTTACAACAGCGGACGTTCAAAAGCAAGGTGGCGATGATACACTCATGATTGATAAAAATAGATTAATATTCAATAACATTCAATCGCATTGCATCTTTTTTGGATAGCGACTAAGATAGTAGTCAATTACTAACTTGGTGCAACTCCGTGTCTGGGCAAAAATACAAATTTCTGGCAATCGGCGTCGGGCTGCTCATGGGCTTCATGTGGGTCGTCTTGACGCAAGGTCCTTTGGCGCCCGTCAAAATAACAGTCGAAAAAATCCAAGTAGGTAATCTTTCCAATACTGTGTTTGGTATTGGCACGCTCAAGGCTAGGCACAGTTACAACCTAGCGCCCACCATGACGAGCCGAGTGAAAACGGTTTTGGTCGATCAGGGAGATAGTGTGGTGGCTGGCCAAATACTGGCCGAGATGGATCCGGTCGATTTGGACGACAAGTTGGCAGGTAGTCAGCGCGTGGTCGAAAAGACAGCCAATGCAATCCAAGCGGCAGAAGCGCAAGTCAGCGAGGCGCAAAGTCGCCTCAAGACCCTTTCTGCAACCTTCACTCGTTATGAAGAGTTGCGTGTTGGCGGCTTCGTCAGTCAGGAAATGCTAGATGCGAAACTGCATGAGAAGAATGCGGCCACCTCTGCGATGTCGACGGCCTCGGCGAATCTGGCTGTGTCCCACGATGAACATTCCAGAGCTCAAGCTGATGCACGCGGTATCGGCAAGGCGCGTGCGCAAACGCGCTTGCTCAGCCCCATCAATGGCGTGGTCGCGGCAAGGTTGGTCGAGCCGGGTAGCACGCTCGTCGGAGGGCAGCTCGCTTTACAGGTGATTGATCCGACTAGTCTGTGGGTGGAAACGCGTATCGCCCAGCAACAAGCGGGCTTGGTTCGTGTCGGGCAAGTGGCAGAGATAGTGCTGCGCTCACAGCCGCATGCTCCAGTCACAGGCAAGGTGGCACGCATCGATATGGTGAGCGACGCGGTGACCGAGGAACGTATCGTCAACGTTTCGCTGAAGGACGCGTCTGCCAGCATAGGCGAATATGCGGAAGTCACGCTCAAGCTACCTGAGATGAATGGAACTCGCAGCATCCCCAGCGCCGCCGTTAAACGAGTAGATAAGCAGAATGGCGTATGGGTCTTGCAGGACGGCAGGGTGGCGTTCAAGCCCGTCAAGCTTGGCCTCTCCACGATGGAAGGACGCACCCAGATATTGGATGGATTGAGTGATGGCGATGAGGTGATCGTGTACAGCCAACAAGCATTGCGCGAAGGTCTTAACGTTAAAGTCGTATCCGCGCTGGTGAAGGGCTAAGTCGTGATCAACCTTGCGAGCCGCGACATTCTGCATGGTTGGGAGAAATTCGTTTTCACCGGTGTCGGGCTCGGCCTGCTGATTGGCGTGACGCTGACCATGGCAGGTGTCTATCGCGGCATGGTGGACGACGCACGTGTGCTAATCGAGAATGCAGGCGCCGATCTGTGGGTGGTGCAGCAGGACACTTTAGGTCCGTATGCTGAACCTTCCAACGTGCATGATGATGTGGCCAAAGATTTGCTGGGTATGCCCGGCATTCAGGAAGCAGGCAACGTGACTTACCTAACTATGCAGATACGTCACAACAGCAAAGAGATTCGCGTGATGCTGGTGGGGTTTGAAATGGGAAAGCCGGGTGAGCCTGCATATCTTGTCGCTGGTCGCCCCATCACCCGTTCGCACTACGAAGCATTGGCCGATATCAAGACGGGGCTTGCGCTAGGCGATACCGTCACCATCCGTCGTCACGAATACACCGTGGTGGGGCTGACGCGCCGCATGGTCTCATCCGGTGGCGATCCGATGATCTTCATCCCGCTCAAGGACGCGCAGGAAGTGCAGTTCCTCAAAGACAACGATGCGCTAGTGAATGAACACGCACGCACTGCGGCCAACCCCGCCTTCAATCGTCCGGGTGTCCCCGGATTGCTAGAAGCCATACAGGCTAGTCAGACATCCAGCCGCTTCGTGAATGCGGTGTTGGTGCGAATTGTGTCGGGTAGTGAAGAGGCAGTATCCGAACAGATTGTGCGCTGGAAACATTTGCAAGCTTATTCCAAAGATCAGATGGACGAGATATTGGTGGCGCGACTGATCTCCACTTCATCCAAACAGATATTCATGTTCCTCGTGATTCTCGCCATCGTCAGCGCGGCCATCGTCGCTTTCATCATTTTCACGATGACGATGAACAAGGTGCGCGAGATCGCGGTGCTCAAGTTGATCGGGGCGACCAACGGCACCATCAGCGGCATGATCCTGCAACAAGCTTTGGGCTTGGGTTTGATCGGATTTTTGGTGGGCAAGTTGTCGGCAACGTTGTGGGCGCCGTTATTTCCAAAATATGTTTTACTAATGTCGGGGGATGCCGTCTTGGGATTCTTTCTGGTGATGCTCATGTGTGCGCTAGCAAGTGTCTTTGCGATTCGTGCGGCGCTACGCATCGATCCTGCAACGGCGATTGGAGGCTGAGCATGCGCGAACCTGCCATTCACATCGAGAACTTGAAGAAACGTTACGGCGAGGGCGAAACTGCCGTGGATGCGCTCAAAGGTGTGGACATGACCATCTGGCCGGGTGAGGTTGTTGGGCTGGTTGGGCCTAGCGGTTCCGGCAAAAGCACACTGCTCAAATGCCTAGGTGCGGTGATTGAACCCACCGCAGGACGCATGACATTGGGTGGGCAAACCATCTATGACGAGGCGTGGAAGATCGACGACTTGCGCACGCTGCGCCGTGACCGCATCGGATTCATCTTCCAAGCGCCTTACCTCATTCCTTTCTTGGACGTCACAGACAACGTGGCCTTGCTGCCGATGTTGGCGGGCGTTTCGAATGCCGATTCGCGTATGCGCGCACAAGAATTGTTAGCGGCGCTGGATGTCGGTCACCGTTCCAAAGCGGCTGTTTCGCAACTTTCGGGCGGCGAACAGCAACGTGTATCCATCGCACGCGCACTGGCCAATCATCCGCCCGTCATCCTTGCCGATGAACCTACTGCGCCGCTGGATAGTGAACGCGCGCTCAACGTGGTGCGCATCCTTAATCAGATGGCGGAGCAATATCAAACCGCCATCATCGTCGTGACCCATGACGAGAAGATCATCCCCACGTTCAAGCGTATCTATCACATTCGCGATGGGCGCACCTATGAGGAAGCGGGCGAAGGCAGGCATGTTTAACGATTTATTCGAAGGAGAGCAATCTTGGATCAGGAAATAGTAAAAAAACGGATGAGTTCGGAAGATCGGCAGGGAGAGATCATCCGTGTGGCGGTGGAGCTTGCTGCGGATAAAGGCGTGGATAGTGTCACCACACAAGATATGGCCGCTGCCATGAACCTCACACAAGGTGCGATCTTTCGTCACTTTGCCACCAAGGACGATATCTGGTTCGCCGTCATCGTTTGGGTGCGCGAACGCCTAATGAAAGTATTGGACAAGGCCGCATCTGATGCGACCGATCCGTTGAATGCCATAGAGCGCATGTTCTTCGCGCACATCACATTCATCAGCAAACATCCAGCAATCCCTCGCTTGTTGTTCTCCGAGTTGCTGCATAAGAAGAACGGCAAGTTGCGTCAACTGATCGAAGGAATCATCTCGGGTTATGAGGCAAAAGTCGCTGGCCTTCTAGAGCAGGCGAAGGCGCACTCCTTGGTATCAGAAGATCTCGATAGTCAGAGCGCCGCCGTGCTTTACATCGGGATGATTCAAGGCTTGGTCATGCAGTCATCTATCTTTGGCGGGAAGCACGCACTTCAGAAACAAGCAG